>NZ_JAMYQC010000011.1:0-204717 GCF_040320645.1 Mesorhizobium sp. M0633 | reverse complement strand
CGGCATCAGGCGCGGGGTCGCATTGCGAGGACTGGTATCGGTCGGGCCGATGCGCAAGCCGAGCGGACGGCGCGACAGCGCCGGGCCGAGCGCCATGAATTGCCCGCGCTCGAGGTCGCGAAAGGCCTCGGCCTGGCGCCGCTCCATGCCGAGAAGGTCGGCGGCGCGCGCCATGTCGATATCGAGAAAAGTCCGGCCATGGGGGCTCTGCTTGGCTTGCCGGTCACACAAACACGATAGGGTTTTTCTCGCGCCGTGCCATGCGGATCAATTCCGATAGTCCATCGGCAAATTCCCGAACCCATGCGTCGGTGCTGGATTCGATCAGCCGCAATTCGCGCTCAAGCTCGACAAAGCTCGGCTCGTCGATGACGTCTCCGACACTGCAGGCTGAAAAAAGGACAATCCGTTCCAAGGCCGAGCCTTCGCCGAGAAGGCCGGCAATCGCCTCTCTAAGCGCGGCGACGTGGGCGATGTTTCCGATACGCCAGTCGCACACCGTGACCACGTCCCAGGTGAGATTTATGCCCTCGGGATGGATCACCTCGCATTCGCCCGTTGTCGGTTCCCGCTGAAAGCGATAGCCGGGGAATTCCCGCTCCATGGTCGAAGCGCTTTTGAAAACTGCAACGTCGAGACCCATTCCGATCCTCCGGCTAGCCCCAAGCCAAAGCAGGCGCGCAGCACTACTCCGGCAGCCCCGCCACCCGCATGGCGTCGGTCACGATTCCTTGCGGGTGCTGCCGCCACGAATCGATCATAAATGGACTCGCGCCATCAGGCGAAACACATCTAGGTTAGCGCCTACCAAGAAAACACTTGGCGTGAGCGGACTTAGCGATCGGGTAGCTCAGCCCAAACCTTCTTCGCGAAGCCCCGTTCGTCGAGTTCCCACAAGTCGTCTGCTATCTCAGCTTGGCCGTTGCGGCATCGATAGGAATAAACGGTATCGTGACCCGTCGCGACGGCTGGAACGTCTTTCTCGTTTGGATTCTGCCGGCAGAACTCATCCGCACCAGGATTGTCGCGTGCCGCGTTCATCTTGCTGCAGGGCAGGTTGGCGCCGACGAAGCAGACCATGACCTTGCCGTCCATGCAGCGATATTGGGCCTGTGCCCGCAGTTCGGAATCGTCCGGCGCAATTTGAGCGTCCGGAGCGAGCGCCTTGAACGCCTGGACCGTCTCGTCATGAAGCGCGGGCGAATAGTCCTGGATCGTGTCGTCGTTGTGCACCTGGCGGCACAATTGGTGCATGTCGGCAGCCTCCGCTTTCGTGACGCCGAGCGCGGCAAGGTTGAGCAGGGCTCCAACCAGCCATGCCGCAGCGCCGGTGTTCGAAAAACGGGACATTTTCATAGCAAAACCTCCTTCGAAAAATGCGCATGAAACCGCTCGCGACTTGGAGCCGCAGAGCAGACACTTGAGCAAGAGTATCAGGATAGCGCGCAATTTGACCGCCACCAGCCAGTAGACAGTCCCACCGACGGCGGCGGCAAGCCGCAGAATAGCCACCATCAGGATTTTCTCCGCCCGGGAGACGGCATGGATGCCATCAGGGCGCATGTACCCGATCATCACTGCGACCGCGCCGGCAATCTAGAGCCGTAGCGGCTTTCTGCCAATCAGCCGCCGCGGGACCTCGATCCCGATCGCGAAGATCAGCATAGCGTACAGCGCAGCCAATGCGCCGAGCAGCATGGGCCAGTCTCACACAGCCAAACTCCCCTGCTCCGCCTCCTCCGCATTGGGATCCCCCGGTGCCGTCGCCCAGGCGAGCTCCACCAGCGTCACCGTCCGCCGGCCAACCCCATCCAGCTGGCAGACGATCAGGCCCTGTTCCTCGATATAGCTCAGCAGGCGCCGGGCGCGGCGTAGCGAGTGCGAGCCGTAGGCGCGGGCGATTGCCGCGTCGCTCGGGCAGGGCCAGCCCTCCTTAGCGGCGCGGGCGATCATCATGAAGACACCCTGCATATCCTCGGGCAGCAGCGAGGCGCGCGTCGAGACGTCCTGCCAGGCATCGTCGCCTGCCATGTCGGAGCCCAGCCCGGCGCGGGCGCGCGTCAGCATGCGGCGGAACGCGGGGAGATCCGGCACGACCGCGGCGAGGCCCTCTATGCGGCAGCGGACCACGAACTCCTGATAGAGCACGCCGATGACGCGGAACCCGGCGTCGGGTTGCGCCAGCACCGCGCGCAGAACCCGGTCCACCCGCTCACGCCGCTCCGCCAAATCCTCGGCGCTGATCGGCGGCTCCACCGCTTCGGGGCGGATTCCCAGCGTCGCCGATTTTGCCGCCATCAGCTGATCGAGCAGGTCCGGCGACGAGCGGCGCTGCGGCCGCACGGTTTCGGGCGGCGGCGCCGCCAGGATGATCGCACGGGCATCCTCCAACGCCGATTCCGGCAGCGGCATCAGGCGCGGGGTCGCGTTGCGCGGGCTTGTATCTGTCGGGCCGATGCGCAAGCCGAGCGGACGGCGCGACAGCGCCGGGCCGAGCGCCATGAATTGCCCGCGCTCGAGGTCGCGAAAAGCCTCCGCCTGGCGCCGCTCCATGCCGAGAAGGTCGGCAGCGCGCGCCATGTCGATATCGAGAAAGGTCCGGCCCATGAGGAAATTGGAAGCCTCGGCGGCGACGTTCTTGGCAAGCTTGGCCAGCCGCTGGGTGGCGATGATCCCGGCCAGCCCGCGTTTGCGGCCGCGGCACATCAGATTGGTCATGGCGCCGAGCGAGAGCTTGCGTGCCTCGTCCGAAACCTCGCCGGCGACGGCCGGCGCGAACAGCTGCGCCTCGTCCACCACCACCAGCATCGGGTACCAGTGGTCGCGGGCGACCTCGAAAAGCCCGCCGAGGAAGGCGGCGGCGCGCCGCATCTGGTTCTCGGCGTCGAGCCCCTCGAGATTGAGCACCGTGGAGACGCGGTGGATGCGCGCCCGCTCGCCGGCGCTCTGCAGGCCGCGCTCGGTATGCTCCTCGGCGTCGATCACCAGATGGCCAAAACGGTCGCCCAGCGTCACGAAGTCGCCTTCGGGGTCGATGATGGTCTGCTGCACCCAGGGCGCGCTCTGCTCCAAGAGCCGGCGCAGCAGGTGGGACTTGCCGGAGCCCGAATTGCCCTGCACCAGAAGCCGCGTCGCCAGCAGTTCCTCAAGATCCAGCGCCGCCGGGGCGCCTGCGCTCGTCTGGCCCATCTCGATCGCAACGGTCATGTCTCGACTCTCCTTGCGGAGAGGGCTTATCAACCGCATCACAGCCCGTCGAGCGCGCCATGGCCGGCGCTCCGTGTTGCGCACAGGCTGGATGTCGCGGACGATCGAGGATACGGAACGTACCGTTTCGATTTGATGAGGCTTGTCTCTTCAGGTCGAAAACCGGTACCCGCCTTTCACCGGCTGGGCCTGCCTGGCTTTCTGCGAGCCGGCGCGCGCGGCCGCCGCAAGAATGCTCTCCATCAGGTCCTTTTCGCGCAGCGGTTTGCCGAGCAGCGGCACGTCGGGGGGCCGGTCGGCGATCGCGTCGGCATCGGCATATCCCGTTATCATCACCGCCGGCCAATCGGACCGCAGATTGCGGGCGAACCGAATGACCTCCAGGCCCGAGACGAGCGGCATGGCAAAATCGGTGACGATGACATCGAAATCGTACGGCGCCCGCTCGATCATCGCCAGCGCTTCGGCACCGCCCCCGGCACAGGTAACCGCAAAGCCGTGTTGGCGAAGCGATTGCGCCGTCAGTTCCCGCAGTACGTTGCTGTCGTCGATCAGCAGGACCGATGGATAGTCCTCGCCGGTATTCACGACGCTGTCGTCGGCATCGGATTTCTCGGGGATTTCGACCGGACGCTCGATTGAACGCGGCAGCCAGAGCTGGACGGATGTTCCACTGCCGACGGTGCTTTCAATGCGAAGCGTACCGCCCGATTGCTTGACGAAACCATGCACCGTGCTCAGACCGAGGCCAGTGCCTTTGCCGACCGGTTTTGTGGTGAAGAACGGTTCGACGACCTTGGCGAGAATGTCAGCCGGTATGCCCGACCCCGTGTCCTTGACCGTGACCACGACATAGTCGCCCGCCGAAATATCCTCGGCTGCACTGCCTAGCGTTCGATTTTGCGCCTCCACGATTATCGTGCCGCCGGACGGCATGGCATCGCGCGCGTTGAAGACCAGGTTCATCAGCGCGAGCTCCAGCTGGCTGGCATCGACATGCGCCGGCCACACAGTGTCGTCGACAAGCCAATCGAAACGGATCAGGCCGCCCAGGACCGGGGCCACCAACCCGTTCATTGTATCGCCGAGCGCGGCGAGGCGCACGGCCTGCGGCCTCAGCGTCTGGCGGCGCGAGAAGGCAAGCATGCGGTTAACGAGCTCGGCGCCTTGTTTTGCCGACCGGCGTGTCAGTTCCAGAACCTGCCTGGTCTGTCCGTCGAACTCGGCATGGCGCTCGAGCAATCCCAATCCGCTGAGAATTGCGGCAAGCAGATTGTTGAAATCATGCGCCAGGCCGCCGGTAAGCTTGCCGATCGCGTCGAGGCGCTGCGACTGCAGCAGCTGGTCCTCAAGCTCGCGCCGCTCGGTAACATCCAGCAATGTGCCGAGGATCTCGGGCTTCCGGCCGTCGGAGCCATTCGACAGGACGCCCTGGTCGAGAAAAATCCGGTAATTGCCGTCGGCGCATTGCCAGCGGAATTCGCAGGTGTAGGAGCCGGTGGCCTTGGCTGCGAGCAGGACCTCCCTCACTCTCGGCAGATCGTCGGGATGAACGCGGCTCAGGCCGAAGCCTGGATCGGCGGTCAGCCGTTCCGCAGGAAAGCCGGTCAGGCGTTCGACCCCTTCGGTGACAAAGCTGGCGCCGAACGGCGGCTCCGCCGCCCTTGCGTGGAAGCAGACCGGAAGAGAGCTCAAAATGGCATGCTGCCGCTCCTGTGCGCTGCGCAGCGCCCGCTCGGCCTCGAGCTTTTCCTTCTGCGCCTGCAGTGCCTGGGCCAGCAGCCGTTGCTCGGCAGCCGCCTTTTGCTGGATTTCGAGCGTCTTCTCATGAAGTTCGACGAACACGGCAACCTTGGAACGCAGCATGGCCGGGTCGAAAGGCTTGAACACGTAATCCACCGCGCCGGCGTCGTAGCCGCGCAGCATGTGCGCGTCTTCCTTGTTGATGGCGGTGAGAAAAATTATCGGCGTTCGCCTGGATTGCTCGCGCTGGCGGATCAATCCCGCGGTCTCGTAGCCATCCAGCCGGGGCATCAGCACGTCCAGCAGGATGACTGCGAAATCCTCCTTCAGCAGTGCGCGCAACGCCTCTTCGCCCGACTGCACGCAGACGACTTCACCGATAGGGGCCAGAACCTCGCCGATCGCCAGCAGATTGCGCTCGTCGTCATCCACGGCCAGGATGCGCGCCTTTGCCGGCCCCGCTGCCGGCGCCATGACCTCCAGCTTCCTTGCTCCGTTTCTCGACAGCTTCTGCATCGAGCGGCCGTCAGTTCACTGCCATGAGCGTCTTTTCCGGACCATGGACACGGGATCGCGAACGGCCGATCCAGACACGCAGCAATGCCAACAGCAGATCGAGGTCGACAGGCTTGGCGATGTAGTCGGAGGCGCCGGCGTCGAGGCACTTCTGCCGGTCGCCCTTCATTGCCTTGGCTGTGACCGAGATCAACGGGATATGGGCGATCGCCGGCATGCTGCGGATCTGCCGCATCGTCTCGTAGCCATCCATTTCCGGCATCATGATATCGATCAGTGCCGCATCGATATCCGGGCTCTGCTCCAGAAGCGCGATACCTTCCCGGCCGCGCTCCGCATGCAGCACCTGGATGTCATAGGTCTCGAGAACGCTGGTGAGTGAATAGATGTTGCGGATGTCGTCGTCGACGATGAGGACCTTTGCGCCGGCGAGGTCGAATTTGTCCGGCTGTTCGGCTGCCGCACCATCGTTTTCGTGGCCTCGCCCGGGGAGTGTTGCCGACATCAGGAGAGCCAGCTGCGCGAAATTCTCCGCCCGCGGAACATCCGCCAATGCCGGATGCAAGGCGAGCGACTGTTGCAGCGCTTCCGGATGAGGCGCAAAGAACAGCAGTCGCGACACCGACTGCCCGAACAGGATGGCAATCTCATCCAGCATCTGGGCGTTGTCCTTGGCCGAGCGGCCAAAGCCGAGCACAACGGCATCATAGTTGGCGATGCCGATTTCGTCCGCATTCGCCGCGACGCGGCCGATCGCCGTAACCGAGGTGACGCCGTCGCGGATCGCCTCGATCAGCGAAAGGCGGCGCTCGGGATCGGGATCGGCAATCAGGACGCGGCTCTGGACGCGGAGCTTTCTGGAATGAATATCCTGGAAGACCTTCATCAGTTCGTCCGATGATACGGGCTTGGTTGAAATGCTGGATGCACCCTTGCGGGCAAGCACCTCGATGTCCTCGGCGCCCGAGATGACATGAACGGGAATGTCCTTGGTTTTCGGGTCATGGCGAAGCAGATCGAACAACACCCAGCCGTCGATATCCGATAGTCCGAGATCGAGCGTAATCGCGTCGGGAACCAGCTTGCGTGCCAAAGCCAGCGTGCCGGAGCCCGCGGTCGACAGGACGCCTTTCAGCCCGGCCGAACGTGCAAGGCCGAGCAGCAAACCGCCGAAGGTCGGGTCGTCCTCGACGATCAGCACGACCCGATCTTCCGACGAGATCGTGTCGCGGTCATCGAGCAATTCGGAGGACGGCAGGCTCGGCTGCGCTGTCGTCGCGGCCACCTCCATCGCCGGCAGCAACGCCGCTTGCGGGGCCAAGGCCATCCGGGGTCCGTCGAATGGAATGACCAGAGTGAACGTCGAACCCTTGCCCGGCGTGCTCTCGACCCGCAATTCGCCGCCGAGCAGCCGGGCAATCTCCCGGCTGATCGAGAGCCCAAGCCCGGTGCCGCCATATTTGCGGCTGGTGGTGCCGTCGGCCTGCTGGAAGGCTTCGAAAATCAGCTTCTGCTTGTCTTGCGGAATACCGATGCCGGTATCGCTGACCACGATCGCGAGCGCCTCCATCGGTTGCGCCGAGCCGTTGTGACGGCCCGTCTTTTCGGCCCGGAAATTCAAGCGGACCTCGCCTTGCGAGGTGAACTTGAAGGCGTTCGACAAAAGATTGAGCACGATCTGCTGCAAGCGCTTCTCGTCGGTGCGGACGGTCTCCGGAAGCTCGGGGGCGACGTTGATGGTGAAGCCAAGTCCCTTGTCGGTCGCCAGCTGCCGGAAGGTTCGCTCCATATGCTGGCGAAGATGCACCACGGGCATATCGTTGATATCGATCGAGACGGTGCCCGATTCGATCTTCGACAGATCGAGGATGTCGTTGATGAGGCTCAAGAGGTCGGTGCCGGCCGAATTGATGGTGCGCGCGAACTCGACCTGCTTGTCGTTGAGATTGCCCTGCTGGTTGGTTGCGAGCAGGTTTGAAAGGATGAGCAGCGAGTTCAGCGGCGTGCGCAGTTCGTGGCTCATATTGGCGAGGAATTCCGACTTGTATTTCGAGGTAAGCGCCAGCTGCTCGGCTTTCTCCTCCAGCGCCCGCCGCGCCATCTCGATTTCCAGGTTCTTGTTCTCCACCTGCTTCTTTTCGTTCTCGAGCAGCTGCGCCTTTTCCTGCAGCTCCTCATTGGTGGCGTGCAGCTCCTCCTGCTTCTTGGTCAGTTCGGTCTGACGCGCCTGCAGCTCCGAGGTCAGCAGCTGTGACTGCTTGAGCAGGCCTTCGGTGCGCATGGTGGCGGCGATGGTGTTGAGAACGATGCCGACGGATTCCATCAGCTGGTTGAGGAACGACTGGTGCGTGTCGCGGAATTCGCTGAACGAGGCGAGTTCGATCACGGCTTTCACCTCGTCCTCGAACAGAGCCGGAAGAATGATCACGTTCGCCGGCGCGGCATTGCCAAGGCCGGAGGTGACGCGCAGGAAATTCGGCGGCACATTGTCCAGCATGATGGCGCGCTTGTCGGCGGCACTCTGCCCGACAAGCCCTTCACGCAGATCGAGGCGTTGCTTGATTTCCGCCTTGCTTTCGGCGCCATAGGAGGCGGCGAGCTCCAGATAGAATTCATCCTCGTCGCGGTTGGTCACATAGAACACGCCATATTGCGCATTCACCAGCGGGGCGAGTTCGGACATGATGAGGCGCGAGATCGTGGCCAAGTCGCGCTCGCCCTGCAGCATGCGCGAGAACCGGGCGAGATTGGTCTTCAGCCAGTCCTGCTCGGCATTCTTCAGCGTCTGGTCCTTCAAATTGCGGATCATCTCGTTGATGTTGTCTTTCAGCGCCGCCACCTCGCCGGAGGCCTGGACGCTGATCGAGCGAGTCAGATCGCCCTTGGTCACCGCCGTCGACACCTCGGCGATGGCGCGCACCTGAGTGGTCAGGTTGGCCGCGAGCTGATTGACGTTGTCGGTCAGGTCGCGCCAAAGGCCGGCAGCGCCGGGCACCCGGGCCTGGCCGCCGAGCTTGCCTTCGATGCCCACTTCGCGGGCGACGTTGGTCACCTGGTCGGCGAAGGTCGCCAGCGTCTCGATCATGCCGTTGATGGTGTCGGCGAGCGAGGCGATCTCGCCCTTGGCATCGACCGTCAGCTTGCGCTTGAGATTGCCTTGCGCGACCGCGGTCACGACATCGGCGATGCCGCGCACCTGGTTGGTCAGGTTCGTCGCCATCAGGTTGACGTTGTCGGTCAGGTCCTTCCAGGTGCCGGCAACGCCCTCGACCCGCGCCTGGCCGCCGAGCTTGCCCTCGGTGCCGACCTCGCGGGCGACACGCGTCACTTCGCCGGCAAAGGAGTTCAGCTGGTCGACCATGGTGTTGATCGTCGATTTCAGCTCCAGGATCTCGCCCTTGACGTCGACGGTGATCTTCTTCGACAGGTCGCCGCGCGCCACTGCGGTGGTCACCTCGGCGATGTTGCGGACCTGGCCGGTCAGGTTCTCGGCCATCGAATTCACATTGTCGGTCAGATCCTTCCAGGTGCCGGCAACGCCGCGCACCTGCGCCTGGCCGCCAAGCTTGCCTTCGGTGCCGACCTCGCGCGCAACGCGCGTCACCTCCGAGGCAAAGGAATTCAGCTGGTCGACCATCGTATTGATGGTGTCCTTGAGCTCGAGGATCTCGCCGCGCACATCGACCGTGATCTTCTTCGACAGGTCGCCCAGCGCCACCGCAGTCGTCACCTCGGCGATGTTGCGCACCTGGCCGGTCAGGTTGGCAGCCATCGCATTGACATTGTCGGTCAAGTCCTTCCAGGTGCCGGCAACGCCGCGCACCTGCGCCTGGCCGCCGAGCTTGCCGTCCGAACCGACCTCGCGCGCCACGCGCGTCACCTCGGAGGCGAAGGAATTCAGCTGGTCGACCATCGTATTGATGACGTCCTTGATCTGCAGGATCTCGCCCAATGCATCGACGGTGATCTTCTGGGTCAGGTCGCCGGTCGCAATTGCCGTCGCCACCTTGGAGACGTCGCGCAATTGCACGGTCAGATTGCCGGCCATGGCGTTGACGTTGTCGGTCAGGTCCTTCCAGGTGCCGCCGACACCCTCGACATGCGCCTGGCCGCCGAGCTTGCCTTCCGACCCCACTTCGCGCGCCACACGCGTCACTTCGGAGGCGAAGGAATTGAGCTGGTCGACCATCGTGTTGACGGTATCCTTGAGCTCCAGGATTTCGCCCTTGACGTCGACGGTGATCTTCTTCGACAGGTCGCCGCGGGCAACGGCGGTCGTCACCTCGGCGATGTTGCGGACCTGGCCGGTCAGGTTGGCGGCCATCAGGTTGACGTTATCGGTCAGGTCTTTCCAGGTGCCGCCGACCCCTTTCACCTCGGCCTGGCCGCCGAGCTTGCCTTCGGTTCCGACCTCGCGCGCCACACGCGTCACTTCCGAAGCGAAGGAATTGAGCTGGTCGACCATCGTGTTGATGGTGTCCTTGAGCTCGAGGATTTCGCCCTGCACGGCGACAGTGATCTTCTTCGACAGGTCGCCCGAAGCGACCGCAGTCGTCACCTCGGCGATGTTGCGCACTTGGCCGGTCAGGTTCTCGGCCATCGAATTGACGTTGTCGGTCAGGTCCTTCCAGGTGCCGGCGACGCCGCGCACCTGCGCCTGGCCGCCGAGCTTGCCCTCGGTGCCGACCTCGCGGGCGACGCGCGTCACCTCGCCGGCAAATGAATTCAGCTGGTCGACCATGGTGTTGATAGTCGATTTCAGCTCGAGGATCTCGCCCTTGACGTCGACGGTGATCTTCTTCGACAGGTCGCCCAGCGCCACAGCCGTCGTCACCTCGGCTATATTGCGCACCTGGCCGGTCAGGTTCTCGGCCATCAGGTTGACGTTGTCGGTCAGGTCCTTCCATGTGCCGCCGACACCTTCGACGCGCGCCTGGCCGCCGAGCTTGCCTTCTGTACCGACTTCGCGCGCGACGCGCGTCACTTCCGAGGCGAAGGAATTGAGCTGGTCGACCATCGTGTTGATGGTGTTCTTGAGTTCGAGGATTTCGCCTTTCACGTCGACGGTAATCTTCTTCGACAGGTCGCCGGAAGCGACGGCGGTCGTCACCTCGGCGATGTTGCGCACCTGCCCGGTCAGGTTCGTCGCCATCGCGTTGACGTTGTCGGTCAGGTCCTTCCAGGTCCCGGCCACACCTTTCACGCGGGCCTGGCCGCCGAGCTTGCCTTCGGTGCCGACCTCGCGCGCCACGCGCGTCACTTCCGAGGCGAAGGAGGCCAGTTGCCCGACCATGGTGTTGACGATCTTGCCGATGCGCAGAAACTCGCCGCGCAGCTGCCGGCCGTCGATTTCGACCATCATCGTCTGCGACAGGTCGCCTTTGGCGACCGCGCCGATGACGCGCGCCACTTCGGCCGTCGGCTGAACCATGTCCTCGATCAGATCGTTGACGGAACGGACGCTCGATTCCCAGCTGCCGGTGGCGTTGCGGACACGGCCGCGTTCGCCGATCCGGCCATCCTTGCCGACGACCTTGCTGAGGCGCTCAAACTCGCGCGTGACCTGATCGTTGAGCTCGACGATTTCGTTGAAGGTGTCGGCGATCTCCGAATCGAGGCCAGAATAGATATTGTCGATGCGAACGGAGAAGTCACCGCTCCGAAAAGCCTTCAGCGCGTTCAGTATTTGACGGTGGTCCAATTGCCTTGTGGATGCAAGCACGCTCACAGCGCCCCTCCCAGCTCACGGATTTCTTGAAAGTCCTGGTGAAACTGTCCCCTGCGGCCGACACAACTCCCCGCAAGCGCAACAACGCGGCGTGCTCGATTTGGTTCCAGGCGAAATTGCCGCGATGCGGCCGGAATTTCGCGGCCGAATTCATGAAACGACGAACAACAAAGATCCATAGTGATTGTATCGATCACTATTTCTGTCCAACGGAACATCTCGAAAAAACTCTCGTTGGTATAGATCGCGATAGAGCGATGCAACTCTATGGAGACACTAAGATGATGAAAATTCTCTCTGCATCCCTACTTGCTATCGGCCTGGCCACATCTGCCATGGCACAATCCATGGGCTCCGGGACCGGTAGCACTTCCGGCGGCAACACCGGGACCGGCAGCGCAACTACCCCGAACACGATCGATCCGAACGCAACGAACGCCACCACGCCGCAGACAAACGGTATGGAGGACCGCTGTAAGGATACGGCGAGCAGCGATACCGACAACAATACCCCCAGCGGCGCCATGACGTCGGATATGCAGAACTGCAACAAGTAACGGAGTTTTGCTCAGCCGTCATTTCAGCCCGCTGCCTGGTCCAGACCGGTGCTCGCGGTTCAAACCACAGCCAGAAACATGCACAGACCGGGCAGGGGCTCATTACTTCTGAATGGATCGGCGAGCCCAAGCCGGGCGGCCGATTAACTAGTCTCAGCTAGGTTCTGCGATAGGCGGCGGCCAGCCCGGACGGGCGGGCGGCCGTTCTGCTGATTTTCGCGGAGAGAACTGGTGGAGCCAATCGGAATCGAACCGACGACCTCTTGAATGCCATTCAAGCGCTCTCCCAACTGAGCTATGGCCCCACTCCGGCAGTTCACCGGCGCCGTTTCCGGCGAAGAGATCCGGCGCGGGTTCTAGACCGCGCCGTTAGTGAAGGCGGCTTCTAACCCCGCCTTCAGTCAATATCAAGCCTTCAAGAACCGCTTTTTCTAGGGAGCGCCGCGAAAGCCGGCGAATGCGGTTCGCTCAGACCTCGTCGTCGTCTTCGCCGACGCCGATCATGTCGGCAACGTCGTCGTCTTCTTCCTCCTCGTCGGCGAGGAACGTGTCATCCTCGTCATCGCCAAGGTCAACGTCGTCTTCGTCATCGCCGAGATCGGGAAGCTCGTCGGCCTTCGCGTCCTCGTCCGCCTCTTCGAGCGAGACGACCTCGACGCCCTCTTCCTCCTCGGCGTCCACTTCCTTCTCGGCAACTTCCTCTTCCTCCTCGAGAGCGGCGATCTTGCCTTCTTCGAAATAGGAGCGCGGATAGCTCTTGCCCGTGTAAGGCGAGACGATCGGGTCCTTGTTCAAGTCATAGAATTTTCGACCCGTCTCCGGGTCGATGCGTTTGGTGCCAAGTTCGGGTTTTGCCACAGCAAGCCTCGTCGATGAAAGTTTGGTCCCCTTAACCAGAGTTTACGGCGCTGTCAAAGCGAAAAGCCGGCGTCCCAAAAAGCTTGAATTCGAAGGCCTTCATACCAAGGGGATGACCATTTCGGTACGCCATGATAGGAGACCCCGCAAACCAGCAGAAAATGGCCGGCCGCCGGCGTTTTCAGGAAAGAACCATGTCGCACACTGCCGCCCCGAAGCAGGCCACCGCCCGCAAATCATCTGGCCTTTCAGGCGCGGCACGGGTGCCGGGCGACAAGTCGATCTCGCACCGCTCGTTCATGTTCGGTGGCCTGGCCTCCGGCGAAACCCGCATCACCGGGCTGCTGGAAGGCGAGGACGTGATGCGTACGGGCGCTGCCATGAAGGCCATGGGCGCCCATATCGAGAAGCATGGCGCTGAGTGGGTGATCCGCGGTACCGGCAACGGCGCGCTGCTGCAGCCGGTAGGCCCGCTCGATTTCGGCAATGCCGGCACGGGCTCACGCCTCACCATGGGCCTGGTCGGCACCTATGACATGGAAACCACCTTCATCGGCGACGCCTCGCTGTCGGGCCGGCCGATGGGCCGGGTGCTCGAACCGCTCCGCCAGATGGGCGTGCAGGTGCTGAAGGCGACGCCCGGCGACCGCATGCCGATCACGCTGCACGGGCCCAAGCACGCCGCGCCGATCACCTACCGCGTGCCGATGGCATCGGCGCAGGTCAAGTCGGCGGTGCTGCTGGCTGGGCTGAACACGCCGGGCATCACCACAGTCATCGAGCCGGTTATGACGCGCGACCACACCGAAAAGATGCTCAAGGGGTTCGGCGCCAATCTGTCGGTCGAGACCGACGAGCGCGGCGTGCGCCACATTTTCATCGAAGGCCAGGGCAAGCTCACGGGGCAGACGATCGCGGTGCCTGGCGACCCCTCCTCGGCCGGCTTTCCGCTGGTGGCGGCGCTGATCGTGCCGGGTTCGGACATTATCATCGAAAACGTGCTGATGAACCCGACCCGCACAGGCCTTCTGCTGACGCTGCAGGAAATGGGCGCCCGGATCGACATTCTCGACCGCCGCAATGAAGGCGGCGAAGAGGTCGCCGACCTGCGCGTGCGTTACTCCGAGCTGAAAGGCGTCACCGTACCGCCGGAACGGGCGCCGACGATGATCGACGAGTATCCGGTGCTTGCCGTGGCGGCCAGCTTCGCCGAGGGCGAAACGCTGATGCTCGGGCTGGAAGAGCTGCGCGTGAAGGAATCCGACCGGCTGTCGGCAGTGGCCGAGGGGCTGAAGCTCAACGGCGTCGATTGCAGCGAAGGCGAGGCCTCGCTTGTCGTGCGCGGAAAACCCGGCGGCAAGGGCCTCGGCCAACACCCCAACGGACAGGGCACCATCGTCCAGACCCATCTCGACCACCGCATAGCCATGAGCTTCCTGGTGATGGGGCTGGCGACGGAAAAACCGGTGACCATCGACGATCAGGCGATGATCGCAACGAGCTTTCCGGAATTCATGGGACTGATGAAGGGGCTGGGCGCGGAGATCGAGTAGCTTGATGGCAATCAATAGCCTTGGGGGTTGGGGCCAAACTGCAACGTCGGCGGGACAGCGCCCCCCTCTGTCCTGCCGGACATCTCCCCCACAAGGAGAGAGATTGGCAGCTTCGGCGCTCCGCTCAATCCTGCGACGTAGACAATTGGCGAAAGCCGCGATGGCCGCCGATCTCCCCCCAAGTGGGGGAGATGTCCGGCAGGACAGAGGGGGGCGCGAAGGATCGCCACGCCTATCTGGATCATTGCGCTTTTCGATTCCGGTGGGCGGCCAATGACCTCAACTTTCACCATCGCCATCGACGGACCTGCCGGTGCCGGCAAAGGCACCCTTGCCCGGCGGCTGGCCGATCACTACCGGCTGAACCTGCTCGACACCGGTCTTACCTATCGCGCGGTGGCGCATTCGCTGCTCCGGCTCGGCCTGCCGCTCGACAATGTCTCGGCCGCTGAAACCGCGGCTCGCCAGGTCGATCTGGCAAAGCTCGACCGCGCCGTGCTGGCGGCACACGCGGTCGGCGAGGCGGCTTCGAAAGTGGCTGTCATCCCGTCGGTCCGGCGCATACTGGTCGACAAGCAGCGCGACTTTGCAAAAACCCCGCCGGGTGCGGTGCTCGACGGCCGCGACATCGGCACCGTCGTCTGTCCCGATGCCGACGTAAAACTCTATGTCACGGCCAGCGCGGAGGTGCGGGCAAAGCGGCGGCTGGATGAAATCGAGAGCATCGGCGGCACTGCCAATTTCGATGAAATCCTTGCCGATATCGTGCGCCGCGACGAGCGCGACATGGGCCGCATGGACTCGCCCTTGAAGCCCGCCGCCGATGCGCACTTGCTCGACACGTCGGAAATGGCTATAGAGGCCGCGTTTCTGGCAGCTCAGGCGATCATCGACGATGTCCTGGCCAAGAGAAACGAAGCCTGAGCCGGGTTTTCCTGCCGCCGCCGATTGCCGGCGACAAAAAGACTTCCCATATCGGGTATGAACCAGCCTGCTAGCATTCTTCATGCGCCGGAATTGCCGCTCAAGGGCGGCCAAGGGCTTTTTGCCCGGAACGCCGGCAGGCCAACGCAACGCTAACCCACGGCGCCCGCCCCGCGACAGATTGCGGGGCATTCCAGGAGAAACTATGTCAGTTGCAAATCCCACTCGCGATGATTTCGCGAGCCTGCTCGAAGAATCATTTTCCGCCGGCCATTCCGGCGAAGGCCAGGTCGTCAAGGGCATCATCACAGCCATTGAAAAGGACATGGCCATCATCGACGTCGGCCTCAAGGTCGAAGGCCGCGTGCCGCTGAAGGAATTCGGCGTCAAGGGCAAGGACACGACGCTCAAGGTCGGCGACACGGTCGAGGTCTATGTCGAGCGTATCGAAAATGCGCTTGGCGAAGCCATGCTGTCGCGTGAGAAGGCCCGCCGCGAAGAGAGCTGGGTCCGTCTCGAAGAGAAGTTCACCAAGGGCGAACGCGTCGAAGGCGTCATCTTCAACCAGGTCAAGGGCGGCTTCACCGTCGACCTCGACGGCGCTGTGGCCTTCCTGCCGCGCAGCCAGGTTGACATCCGCCCGATCCGCGACGTCTCGCCGCTGATGCACAACCCGCAGCCCTTCGAGATCCTCAAGATGGATCGCCGCCGCGGCAACATCGTGGTGTCGCGCCGCACCGTGCTCGAGGAAAGCCGCGCCGAACAGCGTTCGGAAATCGTGCAGAACCTCGAAGAAGGCCAGGTAGTCGAAGGCGTCGTCAAGAACATCACCGACTATGGTGCGTTCGTCGACCTCGGCGGCATCGATGGCCTGCTGCACGTCACCGACATGGCCTGGCGCCGCGTCAATCATCCGACCGAAATCCTCAACATCGGCCAGACGGTCAAGGTGCAGATCATCCGCATCAACCAGGAAACTCACCGCATCTCGCTCGGCATGAAGCAGCTCGAGAGCGATCCGTGGTCCGAGATCGGCACCAAGTTCCCGATCGGCAAGAAGATCAAGGGTACCGTCACCAACATCACCGACTACGGCGCATTCGTCGAGCTGGAGCCGGGCATCGAAGGCCTCATCCACGTTTCGGAAATGTCGTGGACCAAGAAGAACGTGCATCCCGGCAAGATCCTGTCGACGACGCAGGAAGTCGACGTGGTGGTGCTCGAAGTCGATCCGGCCAAGCGCCGTATCTCGCTCGGCCTCAAGCAGACGCTGGAGAACCCGTGGGAGGCCTTCGCGCGCAGCCATCCGGTCGGCAGCCAGGTCGAGGGCGAGGTCAAGAACAAGACCGAGTTCGGCCTGTTCATCGGCCTCGAAGGCGACGTCGACGGCATGGTCCACCTTTCCGACCTCGACTGGACCCGTCCGGGCGAGCAGGTGATCGAGGAGTACAATCGCGGTGACATGGTCAAGGCGCAGGTGCTCGACGTCGACATCGACAAGGAGCGCATCTCGCTCGGCATCAAGCAGCTGGCCAAGGACACGGTCGGCGAAGCGGCGACGTCAGGCGAACTGCGCAAGAACGCAGTCGTCACCTGCGAGGTTATCGGCGTGAAGGATGGCGGTCTGGAAGTGCGGCTGGTCGACAGCGGCATCGAGACCTTCATCAAGCGCTCCGACCTCAGCCGTGACCGCGACGAGCAGCGCCCCGAGCGCTTCACCGTCGGCCAGAAAGTCGACGCCCGCGTCATCGCCTTCGACAAGAAGACCCGCAAGCTGCAGGTCTCGATCAAGGCGCTGGAAATCGCCGAAGAGAAGGAAGCGGTCGCTCAGTACGGCTCAACCGATTCCGGCGCTTCGCTGGGCGATATTTTGGGTGCCGCGCTGAAGAAGCAGGGCAGCTAAGCCAACACCGCGCCTCGCGCGGGTTATAAACGAAACAAAAAGCCTCGCCGGAACGATCCGGCGGGGCTTTTGCTTGTGACCTTTGCTTGCGACGGACCGCAGGCTCAGGCCCGGCCGTAGAGTGGCACCAGCGTGCCGCTGATCGCCATGTTGGCCGGCGAGGCAAGGTAGGCAATGGCCTCGGCCGCCGCTTCAAGGCTGACCCATCTACTGAAATCTGCGTTCGGCATGTCAGCCCGGTTGGCCGGCGTGTCGAGCGTCGAAGGCGCCACGGCGTTGACCAGGATGCCGTTGCCCTTCAGCTCTTCGGCTATCGCCACGGTCATCGCGGCGACTGCCGCCTTGGCGGCGGCGTAGGCCACCTTGCCGGAGCCGCGCCGCGGATCGAGCCCGGCTCGCGCGGTGACATTGACGATGCGGCCCGGCACGGAAGATCCCAGCATCGAGCGTATCGCCGCGCGGCAGCACAGAAAGGTGGTGCGGGCATTGGTGTCCATCATCTCGGCGAAGGAGGCGGGTTCGATCTTCTCGACCGGCGCCGCGGTGAAGCCGCCGGCAAGATGCACCGATGCCCATAAATCTGGAACGCTGGCATAGAAGGCGTCGACTTTGGCAGGGTCGGCAAGGTCGACATTGTGCGCCAGCCTGACGCGGTCATGCGCCGGAAAGGGAAAATGCGCAGGCGCGGCAGCGTGGGCATTGGGCACATGGCAGATCGCGCCCTGCTCCAGCAGTTTTCCTACGACCGCGCCGCCAAGGGCACCGGTGCCGCCGGTCACCACGATATGTCTGCCGTCCAGTGTTTCCGTCATATTCGACCGCTCCGTCATTGCGCGCCGCCGATGCGGAAGGTCGCGCCTTTCGCGCGATCACTCAACCGAAATCTCGATGACGTAAGGTCGTCCAGTCGCCCGCGCGCGCCCAAGCGCGTCCGCCAAGCCGCCGGTGCCGGAAATCCGCTCGGCGGCAATGCCGTAGGCTTCGGCCAATTTGCAGAAATCCGGCGGTGCCGGGGAGACGCCGACCGGCTCGACGCCGACGTCGAGCATCGAGGTTTCGATCTCGCGGTAGCCACGATTGTTCCAGACTGTGAAGATCACCGGCGCCGCAGCGTCGAGCGCGGCGCCCAGTTCCGGCAGGGTGAACTGGAAGCCGCCGTCGCCGGTGAGGCAAACGACCGGCGCCTCAGGCCTGGCAAGGACGGCACCGATCGCCGCCGGCGGGCCATAGCCGAGCGCGCCGAAGCCGGTGGCCGCGTTGAACCAGCCGCCCGGCCGGTCGTGATCGTAATAGAGGTTGGCGGCGTAGACCGGCTGGGTCGAATCGCCGACGATGATCGCGCCAGGCAGCGCATCGCGGATCGTCTCGACGGCGCGCAGTTGCGCCTGCATGGCCGGGCCAATCTCGGCAAAGGCCGCCTGCCGCGTCGCGGCGGCGCGGGCTGAACCATCATCCAATGGCGTCTCGTGCGTGCCGATTTCGGCAAGCAGCGCCTTGAGCGCCGCTCCGCAATCGGCCTGGATCGAAATCCGCGCAGGCCGGCGGGCAAGCTGGTCGGCGCCGATGTCGATGCGGATCAGGTTGGCGGGCAGGACAAAACCGCCGTCGCCATAGCCATCATAGTCGGTCGGACCGAATTCGGTGCCGGCGGCAATGACCAGGTCGGCATCGGCGATCAGCGCACGCACCGCCTTCAGGCTGGGGCTGGCCGGCACGCCAAGTGGATGACGATAGAGCAGGCCGCGCGCATTAGCGGTCTGGACGACCGGCGCTCCCAGCCTCTCGGCCAGGTGCTGCAACGGCGCTTCGGCGGCCTTGGCGCCGCCACCGGCGAGGATAAGCGGCCGGCTGGCAGACGCGCACAGCCTTGCCGCCTCTGCAATCGCCGCCACATCCGGCCCGGGCGGCGCTGAATTCCGCAGCAGCGGCACGATGCCGTTGGCCGGCATGGTCATGACATCGGTCGGGATCTCAATATGCACCGGACCCGGACGCGAGGATGAGAACAGCGCAAAGGCGCGGGCGAGCACGCCGGGCAGTTCGCCGGCCTCGGTGACACGGTGCGAAAACAGCGCCACCTTCTCCATCATGCCGCGCTGGTCCGGCAGTTCATGCAGATGGCCAAGGCCTTTGCCCAGCGTCGGTGTGGCGTTGACGCCCGAGATTACCAGCATCGGCACCGAATCGGCGCGCGCCTGACCCATGGCGGTGATGGTGTTGGTCAGCCCCGGCCCGGTGATGACGAAGCCGATACCCGGCCTGCCGCTGGCGCGCGCATAGCCGTCAGCCATGAAGCCGGCGCCCTGCTCGTGGCGCGGCGTGACGTGACGGATCTTCGATCGCGCAAGCCCGCGATAGAGCTCGACCGTGTGTACGCCGGGAATGCCGAAGACGGTGTCGACGCCGTGCGCTTCGAGCAAGGTGATGAGCGCTTCGCCGATGGTCGTCATTGTCTTAGCACCGGGCGCGTGAGGCAGGTAGGGCCGCCCTCGCAGGCAATGCACAGCGCATCGGCCTCGAATGTCGAGACCGTACAGCCGGCGGCTTGCATGGCAGCCGCCGTCTTCGGAAAACCGGCAACGGCGATAACCTGGCGCGGCGCGGTCGGCAGCACGTTCAGGCTGAGCCCATTCGAGACGAAGAATTCGTCGGCGTCGCCCTCGACCAGCCGAATGCCGCGTTCGCGCAGCATCTGGTGGAAGGCGACCGGCAGGAGGGGCGCATAGACCAGCGCCAGATCGTCTGCGAGCGGGCTGATCACCGACATCAGATGCAGGCAGGCCTCCTCGCCCTGCCAGAGCGGGAGGTCGAAGCCATAGACCTGGATGCCCTTGGGTGAAAGCAGGTTGGAGAGCTGCTGGATGCCGTGCTGATTGGTGCGCACGCCGCGGCCGACGGCCAGCGTGTTTGCATCCACCCACACGCAGTCGCCGCCCTCGACCTGGCCGGGAGCCTCGATACGGCCGAGGATGGGGATGCCCATGCGCCCGTAGGCTGCCTCGTGCAGGCCGGGCTCTCGCCGGCGCAGCGCCTTGCCCATGGCAAGGATGACCGCGCCATGGTCGGTCATCAGCGACGGATCGTGGGTAAAGACCGAATCGGCAAGCCCGTCATCGGCGTCGCTCAGCCATTCGATTTCGGCGCCTGAGACAGAAATCAGCCTGGCCAGTGCATCATGCTGGGCTGCCGCTTTTTGTGGATCGAAGCCGGGGCCATAGTGCCACTCCAGCGCTTCGGCCCGACGCATGGCGCTGGCGGCGGAGCGCATCAGCACGCGCTGCAGCGGCCCGGCCATCGACTGCGACCCGTATGCTTTGCCCACTAAGTTCTCCTGAAACGCGCCCCTCCTGCCAATAGCCACTCGGCAGGCCGTGATCAATGGTCCAAAAACTGCGGTTGACGGAGGCAAGCGGAACGGTCCATCTTGAGAATCGGAACGCTGTCCAGTGACGGGTAATGGGTAAAAAATTCCAGCAAGCACTGCCTCGGCTGCTCCGCGGGGCGCCGCGACGATGACAGCGCCGGCCACCGCCCTGAAGCATACGGCGCAGAACGGCGCTGCCGAAGCCATCCACGTCGAGAACCTGCACAAGAATTTCGGCAAGCTGCATGTATTGAAGGGCGTTTCGCTGTCGGCGCGCGATGGCGAGGTGATCGCCATCATCGGCGGCAGCGGCTCGGGCAAATCGACGCTGCTGCGCTGCATCAACTGCCTGGAGAACCCGACCAGCGGCATCATCCGGGTCAATGGCGAAGAGATAAAGCTGAAGGCCGACAGCTACGGCCACACCGTGCCCGCCGACCGCAAGCAGATCGAACGCATCCGCTCCAAGCTCGGCATGGTCTTCCAGAACTTCAATCTGTGGAGCCACATGACGTTGATCGAGAACGTCATCGAGGTTCCCGTGCATGTGCTCGGCGTCAAGCGCGATGTGGCGATCGGCGAGGCGGAAAAATTGCTCGCCCGCGTCGGCCTGGCCGAAAAACGCGACGTCTATCCCGCCTATCTGTCGGGCGGCCAACAGCAGCGCGCCGCGATTGCCAGGGCGTTGGCCATCAACCCGCGCGTCATGCTGTTCGACGAGCCGACCTCGGCGCTCGATCCGGAGCTGGTCGGCGAGGTGCTGAAGGTGATCGGCGACCTGGCGCGCGAAGGCCGCACTATGGTGCTGGTCACCCATGAGATGAAGTTTGCCCGCGAGGTCGCGACGCATGTCGTCTACCTCCACAACGGGCTGGTCGAGGAAGAAGGGCCGCCGGAACAGATCTTCGGCGCGCCGAAATCCGAAAGGCTGAAGCAGTTCATCCGCAACATCAGTTAAACTGTGGGCGGACGAAAACCGGGAACAACAACAAAACTGGGAGTCATGACGATGAAGATTATTCTCAAGACCTTTGCCGCAGCGCTGCTGCTCGGCGTTGCCGCGATGGGCGTGGCCAAGGCCGATCCGGTCAAGATCGGCGTCGCCGCCGAACCCTATCCGCCCTTCGCCTCGCCGGACGCTTCCGGCAAATGGGTCGGCTGGGAGATCGAATTCATCGATGCCGTCTGCGCCGAGGAGAAGCTCGACTGCGTCATCACCCCCGTCGCCTGGGACGGCATCATTCCGGCGCTGACGACCAAGAAGATCGATCTTATCGCCGCCTCGATGTCGATCACCGCCGAGCGCGAGAAGACGATCGCCTTCTCGGACAAATATTACAACACCCCGACTGCGATCATCGGGCCGAAGGACCAGAAGTTCGGCTCAACACCGGAGGACCTCAAGGGCAAGATCATCGGCGTCCAAGTCTCGACCGTACACGCCGACTACGCCAAGAAGCACTTCGCCGACGCGGCGGAAATCAAGGAATACCAGACCCAGGACGAGGCCAACCAGGATCTTGCCGCCGGCCGGGTCGACGCGGTGCAGGCCGATTCCATTGCCCTCGACGCCTTCCTAAAATCGGACCAGGGCAAGCAATGCTGCGATCTGAAGGGCATGGTCGCGCCGGATCTGGCCATTCTCGGGCCCGGCGTCGGCGCCGGCGTCCGCAAGGAAGACTCCGAGTTGAAGGAAAAGATCAACGCCGGCATCAAGGCCATCCGCGCCAACGGCAAATATGACGAGATTTCGAAGAAGTACTTCGACTTCGACATTTACGGTGCCGACACGCAGTCGAACTGACTGCCTCATCCATGAGCGATTAACCACGCGGCCCCGATAGAGCCGCGTGGTTCGTCGAAATCCATCGACGCGAGCTTCCGCGGGCGGAGATCGCCGGCGGTTTTAGCGCCAGCAATTCGAGGGCGACGCTGATCGACGCATTTGTTCCGGCTTGGGCCGCCTCTGCCATCGCGCTTCTCTCGCCCGTGCCGCCGGGCTGGGGTGGAACGCTCATCGTCGGGCTGCTCCATACGATCGAGATCGCGGTCGGCGCCACCGGTCTCGGCCTTTTGATCGGCATCGGCGGCGCCTCCGGCAAGCTGTATGGTGGTCCGGTGGTGCGCGATCTCCTGGCAGTCTATACGACCGTCGTGCGCGCCGTGCCGGAGCTGGTGCTGATCCTTCTGCTCTATTACGCCGGCACCGACCTGATCAATCAGATGCTGACGGCAATGGGCTATCAGCGCATGGACATTAGCGGGCTGGCGGCCGGCATTGCCGTGCTCGGCTTCGTCCAGGGCGCCTATTCGACCGAGGTGATCCGCGGCGCGATCCTTGCCATTCCGCAGGGCCAGATCGAAGCCGCGCGCGCCTATGGCATGTCTCCCGGCCTGCTGCTGCGGCGCATCACGCTGCCGGCGATGCTGCCGTTCGCCATACCCGGCCTTGCCAATCTCTGGCTGATCGCCACCAAGGACACCGCCCTGCTGGCGGTCGTCGGCTTTTTCGAGCTGACATTGGCGACACGACAGGCGGCCGGCGTCACCAAAGCCTATCTGACATTCTTTATCGCCGCCGGCGCGATCTACCTTCTGTTGACGCTGGTTTCGAATCTGATCATCGGCCGTATCGAGACATGGGCCCGCCGCGGCATGCCGTCGCTCAAGGAGGCCCGTTGATGGCTGGCCCGGTGATGACTGGCGAAGCGGCCGTCGAGATAGCCGCACGCGCTTCGCTGTGGCTGAAGCCGCATCGTATCGTGCTGATCCTGATCGCGCTGGGGCTGGTTTTGGCGGCGGCCGTCTTCATGCGCTGGGACTGGCTGCCTAAATATTACGGGATAGGACTGCTCGGCATCTGGCGCGCGCTGTGGATTCTTGCCGTCACTTGCACGCTGGGTTTCCTGCTCGCCGTGCCGCTCGGGCTGGCGCAGGCTGCGGGCTCGTTCTGGTTCGCGGCACCCGCCAAGGTCTTCTGCACCGTCATCAGAGGGACGCCGCTGCTGCTGCAGCTCTGGTTGCTCTATTACGGGCTGGGCTCGCTGTTTCCACAATATCCATGGATTCGCGAGTCTTGGATGTGGCCCTATCTGAGGCAGGCATGGCCCTATGGCGTCCTCGGGCTGACGCTGTCCTTCGCCGGTTATGAGGGCGAGGTGATGCGAGGCGCTTTCGCCGGCGTGCCGAAAGGCCAATTGGAAGCCGCCCGCGCCTTCGGCATGAGCCGCTGGAGGATTTTCCAGCGAATCTGGCTGCCGCAGGCCTTCTACCGCGCGCTGCCGACACTGACGGGCGAAACCGTGCTGCAGCTGAAATCGACGCCGCTGGTGGCGACCATCAGCGTGATCGACATATTCGCCGTCTCTTCAAAGGTGCGTCAGGATACCTACCTCACCTATGAACCCTTGCTGCTCCTGGCGTTGATCTATATGGCGATCACCGGCATCCTCGTCTTCACCCTGGGCAAGATCGAGGCGCGGATTCCGAACAAGGTTGGTTAGGTGAATAGTGAATGGTGAATAGTCAGTAGTGAGTAGCCCGTAGTGTTACCGGCTAAGTCCCACTCACCATTCACTATTCACCATTCACCCATTCCCTCAGATATCCATGGCAATCACAATGCAACTCAGTCTCGACCAGGCGACAGGGCTGTGCCGGATGGCCGCACTTGGCGCCGGCGCCAACGAAGAGGCGGCGCAGTCGCTGGCTGCCTCGATCGTCGCGGCTGAGGCGGAAGGACTGTCGACCGTCGGGCTGTCGCATTTCATCGATTATCTCGAAGCGCTGGAAGCCGGCCGTATCGACGGCAACGCCGATCCGGTGATCACCAGGCCGGCGCTCGCGGTCTATCTTTCCGATGCGCGCGGCGGCTTAGCGCATACCGGTTTCGACCGCACGATCGATGACCTCGCCAAGGCGGCGCGGCTGTTCGGCGTCGCCATCTTTTCGCAGAAGAATGCTTATACGTGCGGCGCGCTCGGCTATTTCACCGGACGGCTGGCCGCGCAGGGATTGGTGTCGTTCGCCGCCACCAACGGCCCGGCCGTGCTTGCCGGCTCGGGCTCGGTCAAGCCGGTCTACTGCACCAACCCGGTCCTTTGCGGCACCCGCCGCGGACGGGGCGGCGCTGGTCATCGACCAGTCGTCGAGCGCCACCGCCTTCGTCAACATCCGCAAGGCGGCCGAGGACGGCAAGAAGATACCCGAAGGCTGGGCACTGGATGCCAGCGGCAATCCGACCACGGACCCGGCAGCTGCCATGAAGGGCGCCATGCTTGCCTTCGGCGGCCAGCGCGGCGCCAACATCGCGCTGATGGTCGAGGTGCTGGCTGCGGGCCTGTCGGGCGCCAACTGGTCGCTCGATGCGCCATGGTTCAGCGGCGGGCCGGACAGTCCGGGGACCGGCCTGTTCGTGCTTGCCGTCGAGCCCAAGCTGCTCGATCCGGACTTCGAAAAGCGGATGAAGGATCAGCTCGACCGGCTGCGGCGGCGCTATGGCGTGCATGTGCCGGGGCGTGCCCGGGCCGAGGCCGCGGAGAAGGCGGCGGCGCGCGGCATAAGCGCGCCGAAAGCCGTGGTGCAACGCATTTCCGAATTCGCCGCGCGCTATTCGTCCTGAAGAACCGTTTGTCCGATGAGCGGCTGACGAGGCCGGCCGATCCGGCAGCGCGAGCCTACTTCCCGCAATGATGATCGTTGATCGCGTTCACCGCATTCGCGTCCGGTCCTACCCTGTTGTAGGAGCAGGGTTCGGCGGCCGTCGTGAGCAGGTGGTTGTCATAGTAGCGCGGGCCACCGAACAGAATGTCGATGATGTCGCCGTTGGCAGGAACGTAGCGTTCGGGTTGCGCTTGGTGGTGATGCCGGTTTGCCGCGAATGCCGAGGCACCAATGCTGCAGCCTGTTGCGAAAGCCAGAGCGAAGATCGCAACGCATTTTGTCGTCATCGGCAATATCCTCCATTCGGAATCAAATCATACATCTAAAATCGCCGACCGAACAAAGGTTCCTGTTCCTAATGGAGTTGCCGTAAAGCCGGGCCTCGGCGGCGTTTTCTGCCATTTCGAACGGATCCGGAAAATCATGCTTCAACAGTGCCGGGCGACCGATGGTCGCCCTTTGCCTTTGGCGCGAAACCGACTATGAAACGGCTTCAATCAAGCCATCTGGATAGCCCGCCGGAGCCAGCCATGACCGAAATCCTTCAGACCCCAAAGCTCGTCGTCGTTTTCGGCGGCTCCGGCTTTGTCGGTCGTCATGTCGTGCGGGCGCTGGCCAAGCGCGGCTACCGCATCCGGGTTGCCTGCCGCCGGCCCGATCTCGCCGGTCATTTGCAACCGCTTGGCAATGTCGGGCAGATCCAGCCGGTGCAGGCCAATGTCCGGGTCCGCTGGTCGGTCGACCGCGCCGTGCAAGGCGCCGACCATGTCGTCAATCTGGTGGCGATCGCGCATGAGGCCGGCCGGCAGAAATTTACTGCCGTCCACGAGTTCGGCGCGCGCGCTATTGCCGAAGCGGCGCGCGCCGTCGGCGCCGGCCTCACCCACATCTCGGCTCTGGGAGCGGACCTCCACGCGCAATCGGACTACGCGCGTACCAAGGCGCTCGGCGAAAAGGCCGTTCTTGAGACGGTCCAAGACGCCGTGATCTTGCGGCCATCGATCAATTTCGGGCCGGAGGACGGTTTCTTCAACCGCTTTGCCAACATGGCCCGCTTTTCCCCAGTGCTGCCGCTGATCGGCGGCGGGCAGACGAAATTCCAGCCGGTCTATGTCGGCGACGTCGCCGAAGCGGTGGCGCACTCGGTCGACGGCAAGGTCCAGGGCGGCCGGATCTATGAACTCGGCGGGCCGCAGGTGCTTACCTTCAAGGAATGCATGCAAGAGCTGCTTGTCATCATCGAACGCAAGCGGTTTTTGCTGCCCGTGCCATGGTGGCTGGCGAACCTCCAGGCATCAATTCTCGGGCTGCTTCCCAATCCGTTGTTGACCAAGGACCAGGTCCTGCTGTTGCGCCAGCACAATGTGGTGTCGGAAGCCGCCGTCAAGGACAACAGGACGCTCGCCGGCCTCGGGATCCAGCCACGGTCGATCGGAACCATTCTGCCCAGCTATCTCTGGCGCTACCGCGCCGCCGGCCAGTTCCAACGCAAGTCCGCCGCATAACACGAACGGACGTGCGGTTGCCTACGAGCCGCGCCGGGTGACCTGCATCGGCAGGCCGCCTTGCGGCTGCGTCGTCAGCTTCTGCACCGGCCAGGGGTGGGTTTCCGCGGTGGCGTCGAAACGGTAGCGCGACAGCATGATCGCCAACGCGATGATCGCCTCCTGCATGGCGAAGCTGGCGCCGATGCAGACGCGGGGGCCGGCGCCGAACGGCAAATACTGGAAACGATCGATCTTTTCGCGGTTTCCCGGATGGAAGCGTTCCGGCATGAAAGCGTCCGGCCGGTCCCACAATTTCCGATGGCGGTGGACGACCCACGGCATCACCAGCACCGCGGCACGCCGCGGTATGTAGAGGCCGTTCCAGGTTTCGGGTTCGATCGGTTCGCGGTTGATCGACGGCGCCGGCGGATAGAGCCTGAGCGCCTCGTCGAAGGCGGCGCGGGTGAGCGGCATGTCGTCGAGCCATTTCGTCGGGTCGGGCTCGCGCGCCAACACCGCATCGATCTCGTGCTCGATCTTTTCGCGCTCCCACGGCGCTTCGGCAAGGCAGTAGAGCGTCCAGCCGAGCGCCCTGGCCGTAGTCTCGTGGCCGGCACCGATGAAGGTGATGATGTTGTCCTCGACCTCGGCCCGGGTCAGCCCGCCCGGTCCCTCCGCCTTCAACAGCAGCGTGAGAAAATCCTGCGGCACCGTGTCCGAAGCGCGCCTCAGCCGCGCCTCGCGCATCTGCACCGTGTCGGTTACGATCTTGCGGAAGTAGGCCATGGTCTTGCGGCCGCGGATGCGGGTCAGGCGCGGCAGCCAGTCGGGCGCACGCAAAAGGTCGAGCGGATCGACCCGGCCCATGGTCTCGAACAGGCGATCGATCTCCTTGGCGAAGCTACCGGGCTCGCCCGATATCTCGCCCGAAAACAGTGTCTCGGCCAGGATGTCGAAGGTGAGCAGCGTCATGTCGTGGGCGATGTCCGACGTGCCACCTTGCTCGTAACGGGTGACGAATTCGAGCGTGCGTTTCAGCATCGGCTCGGCGAAGCCGAAGATGTGGCGCGGCGTGAACACCGGCGCCATCGCCTTGCGCGAACGCCGCCACACTTCGCCTTCGGCGGTCAGCAGGCCGTCGCGCAGGATTGGCCGCAATATCTTCTGACGCACCGTCGCCATCTTGTAGTTCTTGGCGTTATCGACGAGCACATGGCGGATGAGGCCGGGATCGTTGGCGATGACCAGCGGCCCGCCGACGCCGGTCACCGAAATCCAGGGCTCGTTATAGGTCGGCTCGCCCCACAGTTCGAGCGGATTGCGGTAGACGATGCGGATCATCTCCAGCGTCGAGGGCGGCGCTGTGCGCGGCTTCGGCGCCGGCGGGACGAAGGGGACGGGCTGACTGTCCATGGCTTGCTCCGCTGACACCTCAATCTAGTGGCGGGCAAGGCAGGCGTCCATGTGACCGGACGACAAGGCGAAGCATCCGCTCTCTGGAATGTGACCGGGGCACCGGAAAGTGCCTGCTTGCTGTGTCCGGCTGCGTGTCTTAGGTGGCAGCACCACAGATGCCACTAACCGGCGGGAGCCTGCCTTGAAGCACCAGTTGAACGTCATCATCGGCAGCACGCGGCCGGGCCGCGCCGGGCCGGTTTTCGCAAATTGGCTGGAGAGCTTTGCGCGCGAGCACGGCAAATTCGAGCCGGTGCTCACCGACATCGCGGCCTTCAACCTGCCGGTGCTGGACGAGCCGCATCATCCGAGACTGGGCAAATACGAAAACAGCCACACGAAAGCCTGGTCGAAGGCAATCGACGCCGCCGACGCATTCGTCTTCGTGGCGCCGGAATACAATTATTTCGCCGCCCCCGCGATCGTCAACGCGGTCGACTACCTGCTCAGGGAATGGCGATACAAGCCGGCCGCCATCCTCAGCTACGGCGGTGTCTCCGGCGGCCTGCGGGCGGCGCAGGCGGTCAAACCGTTGCTGACCTCCGTCGGCGTCATGCCGATCCCGGAAGGCGTGGCGCTGCCGATGTACCAGAAGCTGCTCGACGAGACCGGCGCCTTCTTGCCCAGCGAGCAGGTGCTCGGCGGGGCCAGGACCATGCTGGACGAGTTGTTCCGCTGGAGCGAAGCGCTGAAGCCGATGCGGGTCGGCTGACAACGCGAACGGCCGGGCTTGCCGATGCCGTAACTTGCTCATGCCATAAAGAGATGGAATGCTCCGGCAAATGACCGGGCCGGGGCGGTTCGATTTGCGTTTTCTGTTTGCCTTGCTGCTGATCCTCTCGACGGCCTCCGCTGCCGTGGCGGAGCGGCGCGTTGCGCTGGTCATCGCCGAGAACGACTATCGGCTGATCCGGCCGCTCGCCAATCCCGTCAATGACGGTGAGGTTATGGAAACGGTGCTGAGGAAGCTTGGTTTCGAGGTCTTCCTCGAAACCAACCGCGACCTGCGGCGCATGCGCCGGGCGCTCGACGATTTCCGCGAGGATGCCAAAGGCGCCGACGTGGCGCTGGTGTTCTTCTCCGGCCACGGCGTCGAGATCGCCGGCGAGAATCGGCTCCTGCCGGTCGATGCAGACGCGTCGTCGCTCGCTACGCTGGAAAGGACCAGCCTGCCGCTGGAGGTGATCCGCGCGACCGTCGCCGCCACCAGCAAGGTCGGATTGATCGTGCTCGACGCCTGCCGTAGCGATCCGTTTGCGGCTACGGGCGGCGAAGGCCGCGGCGCAACGGCGCTGGTAAAAGAGGTCAGCGACAAGATCCGGCCGGGTCTTGGCCGCATCGGGCGGGCAGAAAACATCCTGTTTGCCTTCTCGGCGGCGCCCGGCGAGACGGCAGCGGATGGGACCGGCCAGAATTCGCCGTTTACCGCGGCGCTGACGAAGTACCTCGGCACCGAAGGTCTCGAGATCCGCTCCGTGCTGACGCTCGTGCAGCAGGAGGTCTACGACCTCTCGCGCGGCAAGCAATTGCCCTATGTCGAGAGCGGCCTGCCGCAGCTGTTCTTTGCCGCCTCGGCCAAGGAGAAATTGCCGGAACGCGAACGCTTGTTGCTGGCCATGGCCGAGGTGACGCCTCAGATGCGCGGCGAAGTGGAGAAGATCGCCAGCGACGCCGATATGCCGCTGGCGCCGCTCTATGGCGCGTTGATCAGTTCCGATACCGGCCACCTCTCCGCTGACAGTCTGAACGCCAGGCTGCGTGAGGCAGCCGACGCCTTCGTCAAGGTGCGGAGCGAAATGCAGACGCTTGGCTCCGACGATCTGCGGGTGGCAGCGTTGCGCCGGCAGGCCGAAGAGCAGCTTTCGCTGGGAGCGTTCGATGCCGCGCGTAAAAAGCTCGCCGAGGCAGCCGAGATCGACAATGTCTCGCGCAACGCGCTGAAGGCCAATTTCGTCAGCCGCACGCTCTCCGAGGCCGCAACGCGCTATCTGTCCGGCGGGGCCGCGCGCGCCGACCTCGACTACGCCACAGCCATCAGGGACTATGAGTCGGTGCTCGCGCTTTATGACGAAGCCGGACAGGTGGTGCTGTCGCTCGACGACGCCGACCGCTTGATCCGCACGCTGGACGAGCTCGGCAAGCTCTATACCACGGTCGGCAATATCGATGCGGCTGGCCGTGCCTTCGAGGCGCTGCAAGCCGATCTCGAGCGGCGGTCGCATCATGAAACCGATCCCAACGTGAAGCGCGACTTCGCCGTCAGCCACGTCAAGCTCGGCAACGTGCGGATGGCGCAAGGCAATCTGCCGTCAGCGCTGCAGAATTATGAGACCGCCAAGACCATTCTGCAGGGCCTGACCGAGGCAGAACCGGACAATCTGGAGTGGTTCGGCGACCTCGCCATGGCCGACGACAAGATCGGCAACGTATTGGCGACGCAAGGCGATCTGGCCGGCGCCGCAGAGGTCTACCAGGAAAGCCTGTCGATCAAGAAGCAGCTCGCCGCCGGAGAGCCCGACCGTGCCGAACTGCAGCGCGACCTGACCGTCACCTACGATGAGATCGGTCACCTTGCCCATATCGCAGGCCAACTGGACAACGCACAGGCGGCCTATGAAGAGAGCCTGAAGGTGCGGCTGGCGCTGGCGGCGGACAAACCGGGAGACGCCGACCGGCAGCGTGACGTCTCGGTCAGCCACGATACGATAGGCGACCTGCTGCGCGAACGCGGCGACGCCGCCGGGGCGCTGGCGGCCTACAAGGAAGGTCTGGCGATCGTCAAGCAACTGGCGAAACGCGATCCGGACGACACTGAGTTGAAGCGCGACCTGTCGGTCGGCAACGCCAAGATCGGCAATGCGCTGAGCGACCAGCAGAATTGGCCGGCGGCACTTTCGGCTTATCGTGAGGCACTTTCGCAGGCCAGCGCGCTCGCCGCCGGCGACCCGAACAACACCGAATGGCAGCGCGACCTGTCCGTGTGCATCGAGAAAGTCGCCGGCGTCCTGGCGATACAGGGCGACCACAAAGGCGCGCTGAAAGCCTATCTGGACAGCTACGCGATTGCGCAGAGGCTGGCCAAGCTCGATCCCGCCAATTCCGACTGGCAGCGGGACTTGTCGATAACGCTGTCCGAAGTCGCCACGCTGCGCCTCAGGCAGCGCGACGTCAGGGGCGCCCGGCAAGCCCTTCAGGACAGCTTGGCCATTCGCGAGAAACTTGCCCGGTCCGATCCGGACAACGCCACCTGGCAGCGCGACCTGGTGGTCGCCTATATCGACTACGCCCAAGTCGCAAAGGACCCGAAGGCTATGCTTTCCAAGGCGCTCGACATGACGCTCGAGCTCGACCGGAGCGGGCGGTTGGCACCGCGCCACAAGTTCATGATCAAGTTTTTACGTGAGCGGCTGGCCAGGATCGAAGCCAGGCGCCGGTAGCCGGCTCACGCGATGGTCATTCCGTTCCGAAATGCCTGCAAACCTTGGAAAAACTGCCTTTTGCGCCTATATCTACGACATTAGAAATGCGCGATTCGAAGCCGATTTTTCGCGCTCTGCACACGGCATCAATCAGACAGGTTTTCATGAGCGACCAGACCGACATCGCCAACGGCGTTGAAGCCGAATACGGCGCCGATTCCATCAAGGTTTTGAAGGGCTTGGATGCCGTTCGCAAGCGGCCGGGCATGTATATCGGCGATACCGACGACGGCTCGGGCCTGCACCACATGGTCTATGAAGTCGTCGACAACGCCATCGACGAAGCACTGGCCGGCCATGCCGACCTGGTGACGGTGACGCTCAATCCGGACGGATCGGTGACGGTCATCGACAATGGCCGCGGCATTCCTACCGATATCCACACCGGCGAAGGCATTTCGGCGGCCGAAGTGATCATGACGCAGCTGCATGCCGGAGGCAAGTTCGACCAGAACTCCTACAAGGTGTCAGGCGGCCTGCACGGCGTCGGCGTGTCGGTCGTCAACGCCCTGTCGGCCTGGCTGAAACTGAAGATCCGCCGCAACGGCCAGATCTACGAGATGAGTTTCACACATGGCAATGCCGACGCGCCGCTGCGCATCACCGGCAGTTATGAACAAGACAAGGTCCCCGGCACCTACGAAGGGCGCAGTGGCAGCGAAATCACGTTTTTGCCGTCGTCCGAGACTTTCACCATGGTCGAATTCGACTACGGTACGCTGGAGCATCGGCTGCGCGAACTTGCCTTCCTGAACTCCGGCGTGCGCATCGTTTTGACCGATTCCCGCCATGCCGACATCGTGCGCCATGAACTGCACTACGATGGCGGGCTGGAAGAGTTCGTCCGATATCTCGACCGGACGAAGAAGCCGTTGCTCGACAAGCCGATCTCGATCCGCGCCGAGCGCGACGGCATCACGGTCGAAGTCGCCATGTGGTGGAACGACAGCTACCATGAGAACGTGCTGGCCTTCACCAACAACATCCCGCAACGCGACGGCGGCACGCATCTGGCAGGCTTCCGCGGTGCGCTGACGCGCCAGATAACCGGCTATGGCGACTCCTCGGGCCTGACCAAGAAGGAAAAAGTGGCGCTGATCGGCGATGATTGCCGCGAAGGGCTGACCGCGGTGCTGTCGGTCAAGGTTCCCGACCCGAAATTCTCCTCGCAGACCAAGGACAAGCTGGTGTCATCCGAGGTCCGCCCGGTGGTCGAAGGGCTTGTCAACGAAGCGCTCGGCACCTGGCTCGAGGAGCACCCGACCGAGGGCAAGGCGGTCATCGAGAAGGTCATCCAGGCCGCTGCCGCGCGCGAAGCCGCGCGCAAGGCACGCGACATCACCCGCAAGAGTTCGCTCGGCGTTACCTCGCTGCCCGGCAAGCTGGCCGATTGCCAGGAGCGCGATCCGGCGAAATCCGAGATCTTTATCGTCGAGGGCGACAGCGCCGGCGGCTCGGCCAAGGGCGGCCGTTCGCGCCAGAACCAGGCCATTCTTCCGCTGCGCGGCAAGATCCTCAATGTCGAGCGCGCCCGCTTCGACCGCATGCTCGGCTCCGACATGATCGGCACGCTGATCACCGCGCTCGGCACCTCGATCGGCAAGGACGAGTTCAACGCCGACAAGCTGCGCTACCACAAGATCATCCTGATGACCGACGCCGATGTCGACGGCGCCCACATCCGCACCTTGCTGCTGACCTTCTTCTTCCGCCAGATGCCGGAACTGATCGAACGCGGTCATCTCTACATCGCGCAGCCGCCGCTCTACAAGGTGACGCGCGGGAAGAGCTCGCAATACATCAAGGACGAAGCCGCCTTCGAGGAATTCCTGATCGGCTCCGGGCTGGAAGAAGCGTCGCTTGCGCTCAGCACAGGCGAGGTGCGGGCCGGGCAGGACCTGCGCAGTGCCATCGACGACGCCTTGGCTGTCCGCCAGCTCATCAACGGATTGCACACGCGCTATAACAGAGGCGTGGTCGAGCAGGCAGCGATTGCCGGCGCGCTCAACCCGGAGATCTTCACCGACCTCCGCCGCGCCAACGAGACGGCCGAGCGTGTTGCCCGTCGTCTCGACATTATCGCCGAGGATACCGAGCGCGGCTGGATCGGCCGCATGTCGACCTCGAACGAGGGCATTGGCGGCTATGTCTTCGAGCGAACGGTGCGCAGCGTCAAGGAGTTCGCGCATCTCGACCTGGCGCTGATCAATTCCGCCGACGCACGCCAGCTCGACCGCTATGCGCCGCGCCTGGCGGAAATCTACAGCGAGCCGCCGGTGCTGCGCCGCAAGGATGTCTCGGAAACCATTTCGGGGCCGCTGGCACTGCTCAACGCCGTGTTTGCCACCGGCCGCAAGGGCCTGACCATGCAGCGCTACAAGGGCCTTGGCGAAATGAACGCCGAGCAGCTCTGGGAAACGACGCTCGACCCGAATGTGCGCTCGCTGTTACAGGTCAAGGTTAATGACGCGACTGATGCGGACAGCTTGTTTTCACGGCTGATGGGCGACGAGGTCGAGCCAAGGCGCGAATTCATCCAGGAAAACGCGCTGTCGGTTGCCAATCTGGACATCTGAGCCGCCATCCAGATACCCAGCCAGCAGGCATGAAGTGTATTGGTGCGCCTTGGCGCACCAATACGACTGCTGCAACGCAAAAAAGATCACCAGGACCGCCGGAACGGAAAGGCTTTCAAGGCATTGTAGTTGATCACAATCGCCGCAGGAGGCATCCATGGGACGTGGCATTTTGCTCTGGCTTCTCGGAGTCCCAATTCCGATCATTATTCTGATCATGCTGTTCGCACGGTAGGGAGGCTTCGATGCAGTCCACCGTAACAGCTGTCGACGTTTCCGCCCCGACGGAATCCGCTTCCACTGCTGTCAGCTGGGGGCCAATCGTCGCCGGCGCCTTTGCTGCGTCAACGCTTACCTTCATCTTGATGCTGCTCGGCTCCGGGCTTGGGCTGAGCATGGTGTCGCCATGGTCCGGCTCGGGTGCGTCAGTCACCACTTTCGCCGTTTCCACCGCCGTCTGGCTGATCGTCGTGCAGTGGCTGTCGTCGGCCCTGGGCGGCTACCTCGCCGGACGCCTGCGCACCAAATGGGTCGGCATCCACACCGATGAAGTCTTCTTCCGCGATACCGCTCACGGCTTCCTGGCCTGGGCGCTGGCGACGCTGCTCGTCGCCGGCGTGCTCGGCACGGCGCTTTCGGCCGCGATAGGTACCGGTGTCCAGGCTGCTTCGACTGTGGCATCGGGCGCGGCAATGGGCGCTTCGGCAGGTGCTGCTGCAAACGCGGGTAGCGCCTCGACTGACAACGCCACATCGTATTTCGTCGATACGCTGTTCCGCCCGGCCGATCCGGCAAGGCTCGCTGCCGCCAATCCGGAGAGCGACGCTGCGGCAACGGCGCAGGCATCGCGCATTCTAATCGCGAGTGCCACAGCAGGCGAAATATCGGCCGACGACAAGACCTATCTGTCGCGGCTGGTGGCCGCCCGCACAGGCCTGTCCGAAGCGGATGCCACCGCTCGCGTCGATACGGTAATCGCCAGAGCGCAGGACGCCAAGGTCAAGGCCCAGCAGGCGGCCGACACCGCCAGAAAGGCAGGCGCCACCTTCTCGCTGATTGGCGCGCTGTCGCTGGTCGTCGGGGCCTTCATTGCCAGCGCGGCTGCAGCACTTGGCGGCAGGCAGCGCGACGACGAGGAAGCGATTTTCCTGACCAATCGTTGATCGGTGACTAAGTGAACTCGGTCCGCTTCGGGAAGATTACGCCCGAAGGGGACGTTGCTTTGAACTGCCGCCGCGGCATTGTCGTGCGCTGCTCGCCGCCTACAGCTCAGCTTCCAGTTTGCGGCCGAGATCGACCGCATCGCGCAGCACGGCAAGGTGCGAGCGCGGCTGTACGCCGGCCGGCGCGTTGACCTCGACGCCGCTCGCCGTCAGCGACCAGTAGAGCCTGTGCGTGAAGACGCGGCCGCCCGAGCCGCGCAGCTCGACCTGGATGTTTTCCACGCCGGGACCAAAATTTTCCGTCATCCGCCCTGAAATCGGGTCGCCGGTCAGCCAGCCATTGCCCCTGTCGAAAATATTGGTCCAGCGCGTCGCGGCAAACACCGCGCCATGATGCACCGCCCGCTGCGGCTTGCCGGAATGGCTGCGCCCTTCCTGGTAGAGCATGGTCCCGCCCGCCGCCCTGTCGGCGATCGGCGGGCATGCCGAAAACAGGCGCTCGGCGATGCCGCGCCTGAATTCGGCGAGGTTGTAGGTCACCAGAAACTCGCTGTGGGTCAGCGGACTGCCGAGCGTGACGAAATCGCTGATCTTCCACGGCAGCGGATGATCGGCGTCGCCGACGCGAAGCTGCCGGTAGAGCTCCCATTGGCTGCGCCGGAATGCGGGGAGGTCATCGAGGCTGTCGGGCCAAGCGGAGGCATCGGCGGCCAGCGTCGCCTTGTCGACGGCGTGGATCGCCTTCAGCCTCGCTTTGTCGCGAATGGCTTCCAACTTTCTAGGCCTGAAATCGGCCCACAATATCTGCAACAGATCATAGGCGATGATCGACCCGAGGCTGTGCGAGACCAGCACGATGCGGTCATAGGCATCGTCCATCATGAGACGCTTCAGCAGCTTGAGGCCACGCTCGCGGACCAGCGCCCGCTTCTCGACCGTTGCCGCTTCGGCCCGCACATAGGCGGCGACGTCGCCGAAATAAGGCAAGCCAAACTGGTCCACCGACCAGATGACGAACGACGCCAGAACCGTGACAAGCACACCGGTCGTCCAGGAGATGTAGCCTTGCCAGGTCGACGTTGCGAGCGCCAGCGCCGCGCCGAGGACGACGATGGTGGCCAAAAGCGTGACGACATAGAGTTTGAGCACATCGCGCGGAATATCGGCCGGCTTCCGCCAGAGCAGGGTCGTCACCCAGGCAGCAAGGCGGCTTCGGGTCGTGCCCTGGGTGATGTCGGCCCAGTAAAGCTCGTAGAAATCGGTGCGGCGGCCATCGACATCATAGGGCGTGGTGATCCGGCGGAGTTCGTGCGAATTGGTCCGGCTGTCCGGCGTGATCCAGCTCTGGTTGATCTTCGCACCCATCGGGTCGGCCGGATCGGGGACATGGGCATAGAACGGTGCACGGGCCGGATCGTGGCTCCATACGGCCTGGACAAATTCCCTCAACGTGTCCATGGGCCGCTGCTCGCCCATGCCGTGCACGACCACTACCGCCTGGCTGCGCTTGCGTGGCGCCTTCTCTGCTGCGGTCAGATCGGCGGCCGGCGATGCAGCAGAACCAGGGTCGGGCACCAGCACCTCCACGATGACGCCGTTAGCAAGACAACGGGTCGGCATCGTAGCTTCAGAACCGGTAACAGCCAAGAAAAAGCCCGGCGCGGAGCCGGGCTGTATTCGACGATCGGCAGTGAGTTGGCAGCGACGCCGTTTCAGTGATCCATCGCTTTGACGATCTCCTCGGTCATCTTCTTGGCGTCGCCGAGCAGCATCATGGTGCCGTCCTTGTAGAACAGCGTGTTGTCGATGCCGGCATAGCCGGAGCCGAGCGAGCGCTTGACGAACAAGCAAGTGCGCGCCTTGTCGACGTCGAGGATTGGCATGCCGTAGATAGGTGAGGACTTGTCGTCACGAGCCGAGGGATTGGTGACGTCATTGGCCCCGATGACATAGGCGACGTCGGCCTGCGCGAACTCAGAGTTGATGTCCTCCAGCTCGAACACTTCGTCATAAGGCACGTTGGCTTCGGCCAAGAGCACGTTCATGTGGCCGGGCATGCGGCCGGCAACCGGGTGGATGGCGTATTTGACGTCGACGCCGTTGGCCTTGAGCTTGTCGGCCATCTCGCGCAGCGCGTGCTGCGCCTGGGCGACGGCCATGCCGTAGCCCGGCACGATGATGACCTTTTGAGCATTCATCATCAGATAGGCGGCATCCTCGGCCGAGCCCTGCTTGACCGTGCGCTCGATGCCGTCGTTGGCAATGGCTGATGTCTCGCCGCCGAAGCCGCCGAGGATGACCGAGATGAAGCTCCGGTTCATGCCTTTGCACATGATGTAAGACAGGATGGCGCCCGACGAGCCGACCAGCGCGCCGGTGATGATCAGCGCCAGATTGCCGAGCGTGAAGCCCAGGGCGGCCGCGGCCCAGCCCGAATAGGAATTCAGCATCGACACGACCACCGGCATATCGGCGCCACCGATCGGGATGATGAGAAGCACACCCAGCACCAGCGAGGCGGCAACGATCAGCCAGAACACCACCTTGGACTCGGCGGTGACGAGCAGCACGATCAGCACGATCAGCGCAATTCCCAGGGCCGCGTTGATGAAGTGGCGGCCACCGATCATGATCGGCTTGCCCGACATGCGGCCGTCGAGCTTCAAAAAGGCGATGACCGAGCCGGTGAAGGTGATGGCACCTATGGCAACGCCGAGGCTCATCTCGATCAGTGCCTGGGCATGAATATCGGCGACGGTGCCGATGCCGAAGCTTTCCGGTGCATAGATGGCGGCGGCCGCCACCATGACCGCGGCAAGACCGACCAGCGAGTGGAAGGCGGCGACCAGCTGCGGCATCGAGGTCATGGCAATGCGCCGTGCCGTGACCGCACCGGCCGAGCCGCCTATCAGCAGCCCGAGCACTATGAGGCCGAAGCGCCCGGCCGAAGGGGTCGCCAGCGCCAGCGTCGTGGCGATGGCGATGCCCATGCCGATCATGCCGTACATGTTGCCCTGGCGGCTGGTGGTCGGATGCGACAGGCCGCGCAATGCCAGGATGAACAGGATGCCGGAGACCAGATAGAGAAAGGAGGCGAAGTTGGCGTTCATAGCGGCCTACTTTTCCTTCTTCTTGTACATGGCCAGCATGCGCTGGGTGACGAGGAAACCGCCGAAGATGTTGACCGATACCAGCATCAGCGCAACGAAGCCGAAGCCGGTGGCAAGCCCTGAGGCCGAGATGCCGACGGCCAGCAGCGCGCCGACGACGATGACGGAGGAAATGGCGTTGGTGACCGCCATCAGCGGCGTGTGCAGTGCCGGCGTGACGGACCACACGACGTAGTAGCCGACGAAGATCGCCAGGACAAAGATGGCGAAGCGAAAGACGAAGGGATCGATGGCACCGCCGGACAGCGCGTGAGCGGCGTCACCCGCCGCCTCGGTGCCGGGCGCGGCCGCCAGGTTCTGCACCGCGAGCCGCACGGCAGCTGTCGCCTGGTCGAGCTGGTCGAGGGCTTTCTGCAGAGTCTGATCCATCACGCGATCCCTCCGGTGGTCTTGGGCTTCCTCGAAGCGGCCGTTTTCTTCGCAGCCGGCTTCGCCGAAGCCTCGGCAACCATCGTCCTGGCCGGAATGGCCGGTGGTTCGACATATTGGCCCTTTGGCGGCTCCTGCTCAGCCTTTGCGAAAGCCGGATGCACGATCTTGCCAGCATCGGTCAGCATCGTCGCCTTGACCAGTTCGTCGTCGTGGTTGATGGCAAGCGTCTTCGCCGCCTTGTCGACCAGCGTCTCGAGGAAGGCATAGAGGTTCCTGGCATAGAGAAGCGAAGCGGAGGCGGCGACGCGACCGGGAACGTTGAGATGGCCGACGATCTTTACCCCGTTGGCCGTGGTCACCACCTTGCCGGCTTCGGCGCCCTCGACATTGCCGCCGCGCTCGACCGCGAGGTCGACGATCACAGAGCCGGGTTTCATCGAGGCGACCATCGCCGCCGAGACCAGCTTCGGCGCCGGACGGCCGGGGATCAGCGCCGTGGTGATGACGATGTCCTGCTTGGCGATGTGCTCGGCGGTCAGCGCCGCCTGCTTGGCCTGGTATTCCTTCGACATTTCCTTGGCGTAGCCGCCGGCTGTCTCGGCCGCCTTGAACTCCTCGTCCTCGACGGCCAGGAATTTTGCGCCGAGCGAGGCGACCTGCTCCTTGGCGGCCGGGCGCACGTCGGTGGCGGTGACCACGGCGCCGAGGCGGCGCGCGGTGGCGATGGCCTGCAGACCGGCGACGCCGACGCCCATGACGAACGCCTTCGCTGCCGGTACGGTGCCGGCCGCCGTCATCATCATCGGTAACGCCCGGTCATATTCGGCAGCCGCGTCGATCACCGCCTGATAGCCGGCGAGGTTGGCCTGGCTGGATAGAACGTCCATCGACTGGGCGCGGGTGATGCGCGGCATGAACTCCATGGAGAAGGCAGTAACACCGGCCTTGGCAAGGGCAGCGACGGCAGCGTCGTTGCCGTAGGGATCCATGATCGCGATGATAGCGGCGCCGGACTTGTAGCCCTTCAGCTCGGCGTCCATGGGCCGGCGCACCTTCAGCACGACATCGGCCTTGGCAGCATCGCCGACCTTGCCGATCGCGGCGCCCACCCGGGCGAACTCCTGGTCGGGAATGCGCGACGCTGTGCCGGCGCCGGTTTCGACAATCACGTCGAAACCCAGTGCCGCCAGCCGCTTCACCGTGTCGGGGGAGGCCCCGACGCGCGGCTCGTTTGCGTCGAGCTCACGAGGGATGAAAACCGTCTGTCCCACCGCATGATCCTTTCGGCCGGAACCCTGTTACCGCAAGACACCGACCGACCCCGGCGGCGCCTTCGACAAAGGTTGGAGGAGTTATCGGAGAATAAAGGCGCCGATGGCCAGGATCAGCACGAACAGGATAGTCCCCGAGAAGAAGCCGCCCACAAAGAAGCCGAACGCCATGGCAAGAAGCACGGCGGCGCAAAATAGCGACCCATATTTGGCCAGCATCACAAAGCCGGCATAGGTGCGGTCGTGCTCGGCATAGTCCATCTTCGCGCCTAGTTCGACAGGACCGGTCGGCGTGTGTTCAGCCATTGGAATACCCCTTCGAAGACATCTTTCAGGCACATAGCGAAAAGCCGCGTTAAGGGCAATGGCGCTATTGCCGCATCGCCGCAGCCAACAATCTCAAGCAAAACTTGAAATCGCTGCGCGAAGCGCGGCGATACCAATCCCAATGGATGGCAGGTCCGCTACTGCCGATGTCGTTAGCCGGCGAGATGCGGGAACAGACCGAGCAGGCCGACAACGATCAGATAAAGGGCGACGATATAATTGAGCAGCCGCGGCATCACCAGGATCAGCACGCCTGCAATCAGCGAGATAAGCGGGGTAAGGGCGAGCGTGGAAATGGTCATATCGGTTCCTTTGATCGGATCGCTATCGAAGCGATGCTTGGCGGATGCCGGCCATGCCGACCTACCACCAGCACCCTTGCCCAGAACGCCGAAGCGACCGGAAGGCTCCATGGGCTCGTTCAGGCGGCTTCGCGAAAATACTTGGCGGTGGGCAGGATGGTCAGCGGGGCGAGTTCGCCGGCACCGGGCGTATCGAACAACATGCGCTGCTCCATCGGCGTCGAACGGAAAAACGGAAAGCGAGCGTAGGTTTCATTCTTGATCGCCAGGACATCGGCTTGATAAAGCAGCGCGAAACAGTTGATCACGCCGGCATAGGGCCGCGCATCGCCAATCGGTCGCGCCCGATAGATGCGCTTGTAGAAAGCCGCATGGTCCTCGCGGATCATGGATATGCAATAAGGCGCGCCGAAATGGAAGCAAGCCATGCCCGCAAGGCGCAGCGTCACATACGGGATCTGCGGGTAAAGCCGTGACCATTCGGCGTCCACGGCAAAACGGCTCGGGTCGATAAAGACTTCGCCGGCCGCCAGACGCGGCATCAACAAGTCCTTGTAGACGCTGAGCGCTGGTGATGTGGCGTTATCAGCAGACACGTTATGCAGGCGCATTGTGCTGACCAGCCGCCCCTCGATGTAGATTCCGAACGTATGGCAATTGGGCAGTTCGTCAAACTCGTCATGGACCTGACGGGACGCATTCTCGGGCACCAGATCGTTCATCCGATAGGAATTGTAGCGCAGCCTGTAAATGCTTTCGAAGTCCTCGCCGCTTTCACAGCGTCGGTACTCCGTCCGGTCAAGCAGCGCATAAACATGTTGCGCGAAGCTGGACATGGTCTCGGACGCATCTTTCCCACCAGCGCCCGCCGCATGGCCGAGCGAACTCAACTGGGCACACATGAACTCTATTCCCCGCGATTACCGCCACCAGCCGACACTACGGACGGGTCATGAGATGTAAAGATGAAAATAAGTAGGAGCTCGTTTACCGCTCGTTAAGGTTAACAATTAATAAAATTATACTAAAATACGCGGTTTTTCAGCGCGAAGTCAGCGCCGCGGCGCCTTCCTTGCCGTCTGGATGTCCTTGGCGAAGGGCCAGACGGTGCTCGACATCGTCTCGATGCCGGACGCGCTGAGTGCCGAGCCGAACAGAAAGCCCTGGACCAGGTCCGGCTTGACCTGCAATGCCAGGATCTTGAGCTGTTCGAAGGTCTCGACACCTTCGACGGTAACCGAAAGTCCCAGCGGCCGTGACAGGTTGACGATGCCCTTGAGCAATTCGAGCGACCGGCTGTTCTGAGTGACATCCATCAGGAACGAGCGGTCGATCTTGATTTTGTCGAGCGGCAGTTTGTGGAGATAGCTGAGGCTCGAATATCCGGTACCGAAATCGTCGAGCGCAATGCGCACGCCGAGCCGCTTCAACTCCTCGATATATTGGCGTGTCAGCGACTTGTCGTCGAGCAGCGCCGTCTCGGTGACCTCGATCTCCAGACGTCCGGCGGAGAGACCGGATTCAGCCAGCGCGTCGCGAACCTTCTGGATGACATCACGGTTGCGGAAATCCTTGGCCGAGAGATTGACCGACACGCTGGTCTGGGCCGGCCATTTGGCGCATTCCGTGCAGGCCGCATGCAGGACGAAGGTGCTGATGTCGGAAATAATCCCCATTTCCTCCGCCAGCGGAATAAAGATACCGGGGGAAATCGGCCCGAGATCGGGATGATCCCAGCGGCACAGCGCTTCGCAACTGGCGATACGCATCGTGCTCATCGCCACGATCGGCTGATAGACCACCCGCAATTCGTTGTTTTCCACGGCGCTGCGCAGGTCCGCCTTCATCAGCTGACGGCTGCGGAAGGCAGCATCCATGGAGGCCTCGAACAGCCGCCAACCGTTCTTGCCAAGCTCCTTGGCCTTGTAGAGTGCAAGGTCGGCTTTGACGATCATGGCGTCAACGTCGGTATCCTTGACCCGCGACAGCACCGCGCCGCCGGAGGCCTGGATGCGTAATCCGTGGCCGGCGACATCGACCTCGCCCTGTAGATTGACAAAGATCTCATCAACCTGGCCGGTCAGGTGGCTTTCATCCTCGATGCGCTCGAAGAAGATCATGAACTCGTCGCCGCCGAAGCGGCTGACGGTGATCCCTGGCCCAGCGACTGCCGCCAGCCGCTCGGCAACGGCGTAGATCAATCCGTCGCCGACCGGATGGCCGAGCGTGTCGTTGACGCTCTTGAAATCATCGAGATCGAGCACCACCAGCCCGCAGAGACGCTCGGGATCCCCTGAGGCCATGGCTTCCACCACCAACTCGTGGAAGTAGGCGCGGTTGGGCAGGCCGGTGAGACTGTCGTAGCGCGCCATGAAGCGGATCTTGTCTTCCGCCTCGACCCGGGCGGTCACATCCTCGAAAGTGACGACGCCCAGTTCCTGGCTGCCTTCGCGCGCCGAAAATTCATAGTGCTGGCCGTTGGTGAGCGAGACCAGGACCTTGCGGTCGCGGCCCTCGCGCAACGCACGCGTCAGCTGGGCTTCGATGTAACGGCAATCTTTCGGCGCCAGCATGCCGCCTGCAGCGCCGCGCATCAGCAGACCGTGGATCGAGCGGCCTAGCAGCGCATCGGCCGATTTGAGCGACATCAGGTGCGCGGCTTCGGCATTGGCCACCGCCACCCGGCCGTCGGGACCAAGCATGACAAGGCCATGCGACATGGTGTTGAGCGCGCGGTTGAAACGCTGCGCGATGCGGTTCGCCTTCTTTTCCTCCGACAGGGCGGTAAACAGGACTTCGCGGACGATGTCGGCGAACCGCTTGATCGCAAACAGAAAAGGGGCCGACATCAGACCGAGGATGATGTGGTAGATATCGCCGCGCAGGATAAAGCCAAGCGATATGGGCCATGTGGTGGTTATGATAAAAATCATAACCATGCGCGGCGACCCATAATTGCGGCCGGCAATCGACGTGACCGATGCCAGAGTGACGCAGACAGAGGCTATTTCGGCATAGTTGTCGTGGCTGTCATTTGCCAGATAGATACTGACGAAACAGAACGCGCCAAGCATGAAACCATGCATCGAACCGAAAATTATGTAATCGTTTTCGCGATCATGGGCTTCTTCCCACGTCGTCGGGGAAGGAAGTCGCCCGTATTTTCGGATGTTGCGAAGGCGCAGAGTACCGACAATGATGAGCCCAGCGGCAACTAGAAGATACGCCAAGTCCATGGTCTTCCAATAGACCAGAATGACGAGGAGTGTCTGCGCAACAAGGCCGATCGACAGCGTGAACCCGTCGCGAAACAGCGTTTCCACGAACGGAATGTAAACGTCGACCGGAATCTCGTTTTTTCGTCTCAGATTCACGCCTGGATCCCAACCCTGGGGAACCCAGCAGTGTCACATTGGCCTTAAGAAAGGTTTAGAGCAGCGGTTCGGGCTCTATTGGCGTCCATTGGTGACGCAGCGGAAGCAGGGAAACTACAGTTCAGGTAAACAAGGAGTATCACAGCGCTGAATTATTCGGCGGCTTGAAGTTGCGGCCGCAGCGGCGCCGTCGAGAGGCGGTCGAGCAGACGCTGGCGTTCGCCGGCGGCTTTTTCGGCACTGGCCTGCTTGACGTGGCCAAAGCCGCGGATGAGCGCCGGTACCGAAACAAGCGCGGCAGCAACCTCGATCTTGCCCGGCGCCAGCGCGCCGGCGACAAGCTCCAGGTCGGCTTCATAGAGGGCAAGAAGCTGCCGCTCCATACGCCTCTCGGCGCTGTAGCCGAACAGGTCGAAAGCGGTACCGCGCAGCCCCTTCATCGCCGCCAGCAGGCGGAACCCGTTCATCATCCACGGGCCAAAGCTCGATTTCTTCGGCTTGCCGTCACTGCCGCGCCTGCCCATGATCGGCGGTGCGAGATGGAATTCAAGCTTGCCGTAGCTCTGGAACTGCTTTGCGAGCTCTGCGGCAAAGGAGCCGTCCGTATAAAGCCGCGCCACCTCGTATTCGTCCTTGATCGCCATCAGCTTGAACAGGTTCTTTGCGGCAGCCTCGGTCACCACGGTCGAACCGCGCACAGCATTGGTTTCGGCCTTGCGCAGCGCCGCCAGTCTGTCGGCATAGCGCTTGCCATAGGCGGCGTTCTGATAGGCGGTCAGGAAGGCGACGCGGCGAGCAATTATATCGTCCAGCGTCTCGGCAATGGCGGCATGCTGCGTGGCCTTGCCCGGCTGGGCGAGAAGGCTGCGCACGAAATCCGGCTGGTGGGCGGCGCGGCGGCCCCAGCGAAATGCCGCGATATTCATCGCTACCGCCTCGCCGTTGAGCTCGATCGCCTTTTCGACCGCCTCCGCCGACAGCGGCAAGCCGCCATGCTGGAAGGCGAATCCGAGCATGAACATGTTGGCACCAAGCGAGCTGCCGAACAGCGCGGTGGCGGTGCGGGTGGCGTCGAAGACATGCGTCCTGTCGTCGCCCGCGGCCGTTCTTATCGCTTTCTTCAGCCGCTCGACGGGCAGCGAGAAATCGGCCGAACGGGCGAACTCGCCCGGCATGATCTCGGCAGTGTTGGCGAGGAAGATGGTATGGCCTTCGCGCACCGCGGCCAACACCTTCTTGGCACCCGAAACGACGAGATCGCAGCCGAGCACGAGATCGGCCTTGCCGGCCGATACCCGAATGGCGTGGATGTCGTCCGGCGTGCGGGCGATGCGGACATGGGTGAACACCGAGCCGCCCTTCTGGGCGAGGCCGGCCATGTCGATCATGCCGCAGCCCTTGCCTTCCAAGTGCGCGGCCATGCCGAGCACCGCGCCTATTGTGACGACGCCGGTGCCGCCGACACCGTCGATGATCGCCGCCCAGCCTTGTTCACCGAGCGTAAATTGCGCCGGCGCCGGCACCCCCGCGAGCGGGTCGGCCGCGCCGGCTATGCCTTCGGCTTTCCTGATTTTGGCGCCGTGGACGGTGACGAAGGAGGGGCAGAAACCGTTGACGCACGAGAAGTCCTTGTTGCAACTCGACTGGTCGATCTTGCGCTTGCGGCCGAATTCGGTCTCGACCGGCTGGATCGAGACGCAATTCGACTGCACGCCGCAATCGCCGCAGCCTTCGCAGACCAGCTCGTTGATGAAGATACGCTTGTCGGGATCGGGGAAGGTGCCGCGCTTGCGGCGGCGACGCTTCTCGGCGGCGCAGGTCTGGTCGTAGAGCAGCACCGAGACGCCTTTGACCGAACGCAACTCGCGCTGGACGAGATCGAGGTCGTCGCGGTGATGGATGGTGGCGCCGGCGGGAAATTCCACCTTGCCGGTATATTTGTCCGGCTCGTCGGTGACGATGGCGATGCGCTCCACGCCCTCGGCGCGCACCTGCCTTGCGATCATGTCCACCGTCAGGCCGCCCTCGTGCGGTTGCCCGCCGGTCATCGCGACGGCGTCATTGTAGAGGATCTTGTAGGTGATGTTGGCGTCGGTCGACAGCGCGAAGCGGATCGCCAGCACACCCGAGTGGTTGTAAGTGCCATCGCCCAGATTCTGGAAGATGTGCTCGCGCTTCGAGAACGGCGCCTGGCCGACCCACTGCGCGCCCTCGCCGCCCATGGCGGTGAAGCCGACGGTGTTGCGGTCCATCCACAGCGCCATGAAATGACAGCCGATTCCGGCGGCGGCGAGCGAGCCGTCCGGCACCTTGGTCGAGGAATTGTGTGGGCAGCCGGAGCAGAAGAAGGGCGTGCGCGAGGCGATGTCTGACGTGTCGGCCAGCATCGCCTGGAACTGGCGCAACTTCGCCACCCGCGCGGCGATTTCTTCCGACGGGCCGATCGTTCGCAAAATCCTCTCGCCGAGCGCGATGGCAATATCGTTGGGGTCGAGCGCGCCCTTGGCCGGGAACAGCCAGTCGCCGCGCTCGTCCTTCTTGCCGACGATGATCGGCTGCGTCGCGGTGCCGTAAAGGTTCTCGCGCAGTTGCACCTCGATCAGCGAGCGTTTCTCCTCGACGACGACGATGGTATCGAGGCCGCGAGCAAAGTCGGCGATGTGCTGCAGGTCGAGCGGCCACGGGCAGCCGACCTTGAACAGCCTGATACCGATGCGACTGGCGGCCGCTTCGTCGATGCCGATATCCTCCAGCGCCTGGCGAACATCGAGATAACTCTTGCCGATGGTGACGATGCCAAGCTTGGCGCTGCTGCCGCCCGAATAGACGATCCGGTTCAGCCCATTGGCGTGGATGAAGGCCGAAGCGGCGGCGCGCTTGTGTTCATGCAGCCGCTCCTCCTGGCCGAGCATGTCGATCTCGTTACGGATATTGAGGCCGCCGGGCGGCATGTCGAAGTCCGGCACGATGATGTTCAGCCGTTCGAGCGCGGCATCGACCGAGGCCGTCGATTCGATGTTGTCCTTGACGCATTTGATCGCCGCCCAGGTGCCGGCAAAACGCGACATGGCAAAGCCGTAGAGGCCGTAGTCGATGATCTCCTGGACGCCGGCCGGATTAAGGATCGGCACCATGGTGTCGACGAACAGGAACTCGGTGGCATGCGCGTTGGTCGAGGATTCGGCCATGTGGTCGTCACCCATCAGGGCCAGCACGCCGCCATGTTTCGACGACCCGGCGAGATTGGCGTGGCGGAACACGTCGCCGGAGCGGTCGACGCCCGGACCCTTGCCGTACCAGACCGAAAAAACGCCGTCATGGGTACCCTCGCCCAGCAATTCGGCCTGCTGCGAGCCCCAGCAGGCGGTGGCGGCGAGCTCCTCGTTGAGACCGGGCTGGAAGACGATGTCCGACTGCGCGAGCTGGTTCCTGGCCTTCCACAGCTGCATGTCGAGGCCGCCGAGCGGCGAGCCGCGATAGCCGGAGACGAAACCGGCGGTGTTCAGGCCAGCCCGGCGGTCGCGCTCGCGCTGCATCAGAAGCATGCGGATGACTGCCTGGGCACCCGACAGGAAGATGCGCTCCTTTGCCAGGTCGAACTTGTCGTCGAGCGCGACATTGTGCAGCGTCATCAGGCATTTCCTGTGCGGAGGCCGCGCCTGGTGGTGCGCGGCCAACGTCGGAGTCGAGTGCCCACAGTCTTTCTTCCCTTGCCGGGGAGGTCAAACAAAATCGAAGGTGCCAGGCGGTCCGCAACAAACGATCCGTGCGCGGCCGTGTGGCGCCACGAAACGCCTGTCGGGGAGGATGGCCGAGCATGAAAAATTCCGGCGGCGGTCAGTGCCGCTGGTGATGCATCATGCAGCCTTTGGGCAACTGGGCTTCGGTTCACCGGGCAGCTTGCCGTCGACATGGCCGGCCAAGTCCTTGTTGAGCTCGTAGACTGGCCCGACCACCAGAGGCCGGTCGGGCAGGACCGACTGGTCGAGCGAGGACGTCAGAGTGGTCGCGAAACTCTGCAGCAACTTGCCGCTGGAATCCTCGATGCGGATCGACACCGCATAGGGCTTGTCCTTGACAACGCAGGTAAGCGGCGGGCTGGTGAGCGTCACATGCGGCAGCTTCGGCCATATTTTCTGGGTGACGATGATCGGATCACCACCGGCCGGGTTCTGGAAGGAGACCACAGCGACCTGCCCCTCACCCACCGGCCGCAGCGGATTGAGGGTGATGACATAGGTGGCGATACCCAGCCGGTAGTTGAACTCGAACAGCTTCCCGGAAATGGCGAACAGCTGGTCCTTGCCGGAATCACGGCAGGCGCCGAGCGCGGCCGCCGCGAACAACGCCGCGACGACAATCATCGCGCGTGAGAATCTTCTAGACATTGGTGACCTCCCTGGCCGCGGTCCGGCGGCGATAGTGTCGGTTTGCCTTCTGGCGGTTGCCGCACACCGCCATGTCGCACCAGAGGCGGCTGGAATTGCGGCTTTTGTCGACAAACAGCCAGCTGCAGTTCGGACATATCCGCAGCCTGGCGATGGTGTCGCTACGCAGCAGCGACAGCGCCGAGACCGCAAGCGCGGCCTCGAAGGCAATCGGCGTCGCCGGATCACCGAACGGTTTTCCAGGCGTGCCGATTTCGGTGCGGCTATGAGCAAGGCCATCGGCGCAGGCTTCCAAGAATTTCGGCATATCGCCGGTCGCGATCGCACCTTTCGATACCGCGCCGCGAAACAGCCGATCGGTCGTCTCCCGGATCGACAGCACCACCGGTGCGATCTTTTCAGGCGCCGGCGCTACGAGCCGCCTGCCGCCGCGCTCGGCGGCGCGAAAGGCACTCGCGGCTTCGGCAAAGCGGGCGATCTCGGCCGGATCGTCGAAACGGTCGAAAGTTTTCTTCGGACCGTTCCGCAAAACGACGGTGTTCGCCGTATCGAGCGCCAGCATGCCACCGGTAAAGCGGTGCGGAGTCCAGGATACTGTCATATGGCGAATCTAACTGATAACTCGCGTTTGACAAGTTAGATTCCGGGTGCAACGCTCGTCACTGAGGCGATCGCCGTACTGAGAATATCGTTCGTCCCAAACCTCTGCCCCGATTGCGGGGCATGCATAGAGGGTCTTGCATGCTCTATTTCTTCCAGCAGGTTCTGAACGGGCTGCATTCGGGCGCGCTCTACGCATTGCTTGCCTTCGGCTACGTGCTGACCAATGGCATCCTGCACCGTACCAATCTTGCCTATGGCGCGCTGTTCGCCTTTTGCGGGCATACGATGATCCTCACCGCGGCGTTCGGCTATCAGGCGCTGTGGCTGACGCTGTTTGCATCGGTCGCGCTCGGCGTAGCTGCGGCATTCCTTTATGCGGCGCTGCTCAGCCATGTCCTGTCGCGAAGTATCTTCGAACCGCTGGCCGACCGCTCGCCCAACGCCATCGTGGTGACGACGCTCGGCATATTGCTGGTCTTGTCGGAAGCCAGCCGCATCGCCGCCGATACCCATGACCTATGGTTGCCGCCAATGCTGGCCCAGACCATCGTCTTCGCGCAGAATGCCAGCTTCAAGGCGACGTTGACGCTGATCCAATTGCTCGATTGCGCCGCCGTACTGGCGGCCATAGCGCTGGCTGCTTGGGGCTTCGCATATTCGAGCTTCGGCCGGAGCTGGCGCGCCGTATCCGACGATCCCAAGGCGGCTGCGATGTGCGGCGTCGATGTCCGTGCGGTATTTCGGCGTGCGGTGCTTTTCGGCGGCCTTTGCGCGGCACTGGCCGGCGTGCTCGCCGCCTTCTACTACGGTAACATCAGCTTCGGCACAGGGTTGGTCTACGGGTTGAAAATCCTGTTCGTGACCGCAGTGGGCGGCTATCTTTCGCCTTTGCGGGCGGCACTGGGCGCCGCCGCTTTCGGCATGGCCGAATCGCTATGGGCCGGCTATTTTCCGCTCGAATGGCGGGACGGCTGGATGTACCTGTTCCTCGTCGCCATGCTTGTGCTGATCGGCGCCGGCCGCGACCAACAGAAGATCGCCTGAGCCGCACCCGACTTTGCTTGAGTGAAAGCGCCGCATGTCCTTGGACATGCAAAGGACGCGGCAGCATTTTGCCGCCCGTCATCTCACAACTGTGTTTATGCGGGCTGTCCCGTGTTGACCCGCCGGACCACGCACTGCATACCGTTGGTCCACAGCGACGCGACGGACAGGGAACCGCCGCGCTCTGACACAAGGGAGGAATGCATGGCAGGGCTTCTCGCTCTTTCCAGAACCATTGACCGTTTGAACGAATTCATCGGCAAATGGGTTTCGTGGCTGATCCTGCTGGCGATCCTGGTAAGCGCCGCCAACGCCGTCATCCGCAAGGTGTTCGACATGTCCTCGAACGCCTGGCTGGAATTGCAATGGTATCTGTTCGGCGCCGCCTTCATGCTGGCCGCCGCCTACACGCTGAAGCAGAACGACCATATCCGCATCGATATCGTCTACGGCATGTTCTCGCGCCGCGTGCAGCACTGGATCGACCTTTTCGGTCACGTCTTCTTCCTGATGCCGTTCGTGACGTTGATGGTGGTCTATTTCGTTCCCTATGTGTCGCTGTCGTATCGCAGCGGGGAGATGTCGAACAATTCCGGCGGGCTGATCATCTGGCCGGCGAAGGCGATCCTGCTGGTCGGCTTTTTTCTGCTCGCGCTGCAGGGCATTTCCGAAATCATCAAGAAAATCGCCATCATGCGCGGTCAGATGGACGATCCCACTCCGTTCATATCGGCGCATGAGCAGGCCGAACTCGAAGCCAAGGCGCTCGCCGAAGAGGTGCGCTCGTGATCGAGTTCATCGCCCAGAACATGGCGCCGATCATGTTCGCCTCGCTGGTCGTCTTCCTGCTGATCGGCTACCCCGTCGCCTTCTCGCTCGCCGCCAACGGCCTGATGTTCTTCTTCATCGGCGTGCTTCTGTCGCCCTATTCGGGCGGCTCGATCAATCTCGCCTGGCCGTTGCTGCACGCGTTGCCAGACAATTTCTATGGCAGCCGGGTGATGTCGAACGATACGCTGCTGGCGATCCCGTTCTTCACCTTCATGGGCATCGTGCTCGAACGATCCGGCATGGCCGAAGACCTGCTCGACACGATCGGCCAGTTGTTCGGACCGGTCCGTGGTGGCCTCGCCTATGCCGTGATTTTCGTCGGCGCGCTGCTCGCCGCGACGACCGGCGTGGTGGCGGCCTCCGTCATTGCCATGGGTCTGATTTCGCTGCCGATCATGCTGCGCTACGGCTACGACCGGCGGCTGGCATCCGGCGTCATTGCCGCGTCCGGGACGCTCGCCCAGATCATCCCGCCGTCACTGGTGCTGATCGTCCTGGCCGACCAGCTCGGCCGCTCGGTCGGCGATATGTATAAGGGAGCGCTGATCCCCGGGCTCATTTTGACCGGCATCTACATGCTCTACATCCTGCTCATGTCGATCTTTCGGCCGAAGTCGATGCCGGCACTGCCGCTTGAGGCCCGCACGCTTGGCCACGGCGTGCTGTCGCTGCTGGCGGCGCTGCTGGCGGCGGTGGTGGTTTCCTATGCGGCGTATCGCTACCTTGCGCCGAACCATGGCGGCAACGCCGATATCCTCGGCGCCACCATCGGCGTCATCTTCATCTATGTCGTGGCGATCGTCGACCAGCGCCTGAAGATCAACCTGATGTCCAGACTGGCACAGCAGGTGATCATCGTGCTGATCCCGCCGCTGGCGCTGATCTTCCTGGTGTTGGGCACCATCTTCCTTGGCATCGCCACGCCGACGGAAGGCGGCGCCATGGGCGCCGTCGGCGCGCTGGCAATGGCGGCGGTGAAGGGGCGGCTGTCGCTCGACGTGGTCAAGCAGGCGCTGGCCTCGACGACCAGGCTGTCGTCCTTCGTTCTGTTCATCCTGATCGGCGCGCGGGTGTTCTCGCTGACCTTCTACGGCGTCAATGGCCACATCTGGGTCGAGCACCTGTTGACGTCGCTGCCGGGCGGTGAAGTCGGTTTCCTGATTGGCGTCAACATCCTCGTCTTCGTGCTCGCCTTCTTCCTCGACTTTTTCGAGCTTGCCTTCATCATCGTGCCGCTTTTGGCGCCAGCGGCTGACAAACTCGGCATCGACCTGATCTGGTTTGGCGTGCTTTTGGGCGTCAACATGCAGACCTCCTTCATGCATCCGCCCTTCGGCTTCGCGCTGTTTTATCTGCGCTCGGTCGCCGCGCGCGTGCCCTATCTCGACCGACTCACCGGCAAGCAGATCGCGCCGGTCACCACAGGGCAGATCTATTGGGGCGCAGTGCCCTTCGTCTGCATCCAGGTGATCATGATCGGCCTGACCATCGCCTTCCCGCAGATGGTGATGCACTACAAAGGAACTGTCGTCGATCCTGGCACCATCAACTACCAGGTGCCGGAAACGCCTGGCATCGGCTTGTCGCCGCTTGGCACGCCGCCGGCCAACGGCGGCACTGCCCCGGCCTCACCTTCCACACCGGATTTGTCGCAGCCGCCGAGCTTCGACGAAAAGCCGCCCGCGAAACCGGCGGCGCCGGCAATCGATCTGTCGCAACCACCGAGTTTCAACTGAGGAAGGCCCGGCAGCCATGAAGGCGGTTCGGTTGGAGCGAGTGGGCAGCCTCGCCGTGTGCGAGGCCGAGAAACCGACCGCCGGGCCGAACGATCTGCTGGTGCGCATCGAGGCGTGCGGCGTCTGCGGCACCGACAGGCATCTTTTCCATGGTGAATTCCCGTGCACGCCGCCGGTGACGCTCGGGCATGAATTCTCCGGCATCGTCGAGGCGGTCGGACCTGCCGTATCCGGCTTTTCCGTCGGCGACCGCGTCACCGGCGATCCCAACATTGCCTGTGGCCGATGCGAGCATTGTCAGGCCGGCCGGGTCAATCTCTGCGGCAATCTACGCGCCATCGGTATCCATCGCGATGGCGGCTTTGCCGAATATCTTGTCCTGCCACAGAAACAGGCCTTCGTCTTGCCAGGCGATCTGAAGCCTACGCATGGTGCTTTCTGCGAGCCGCTCGGCTGCTGCCTGCATGGCGTGGACCTTGCCGCGATCAAACCAGGCTCGTCGGTCGCGGTGCTCGGCGGCGGCGTGATCGGCCTGCTCACCGTTCAGCTGGCAAAGCTCGCCGGTGCGACGACCATTATCTTGTCGACCCGTCAGGCCTCGCGGCGGGCTCTTGCCGAGCAATTTGGCGCAACGGCGACGCTCGATCCCAGCGCCTTCGATGTCACCGATGCGATCGTCGGCCGGTCGGGTTTGATGCCGGGCGGCGTCGACGTGGTGTTCGAATGCGCCGGCGTGAAAGACACTGTTGAGCAGGCGTTGCGGCTGGCCAAAGCGGGCGGCACCGTCGTCGTCGTCGGCGTGATGCCGCAAGGCATGAAAGTGGCGTTCGAACCATTCGATCTGCTGTTCCGTGAGTTGAAGGTCCTGGGTTCCTTCCTCAACCCCTTTACCCATCGCCGGGCCGCCGATCTTATCGCCTCGGGGGCGATCGAAGTAGATCGGCTGATATCGCGACAAGTCAGCCTCGACGAGGCGGTGGCGATCATTGCCAACCCGCCGGCGCCAGGTGAGGTCAAAGTCCTGGTAGTGCCTCAGAGCTGATCCATCGGGCCACTTGCCACCGGCAGGCTTCGCGGTTCTGCGTCGCATCGATGGCTTCATCCTCAATCTGATGAAGCCGGGCTGATGAAGCCGGGGAAAGGCGACCCCGCCACCTATGCCGACGCCAGCCTACAAACGGGTGAGGTCCAGCAACTGAGGCGTGGCCGCATCAAGTCGACAGTGTTCTATTGCCATGCTCCGGGCGGGAATACTGGTGGAAGTCAGTGCGTCCGAGGCTGACAGAAAGGAACACGGGGCGTGCTCAGGGTCCTTTGACAAGAACCACGTCTTCCTGGAGCGGAATGCATTCAAATAAAACCGGGCATCCGCTTTGTTTTAGCCCATTTCTGCGACGCCGAGTGGAGCCACTCGGCGTCGCAGAATGTTCTAGAGCTTGCTGTTGCGCTGCTGGACCATCATGAAGGTGTCATAGTTGTACTCGGCCACCTGCGCCCAGAGATAATGCTCCTTGCGGAACGCCTTGATCGAATCCCAGATCTTCTTGAACGGCGCGTTCGAGGCTTCCATCTCGGCATAGACTTCGTTGGCCTTTTCGAAACAGGCGGCCATGATCTCCTGGCTGAACGGGCTCAACTTGGCACCGCCGGCAACCAGCCGCTTAACCGCCGCCGGATTGAGATAGTCGTATTTCTGCAGCATGTTGGCGTCGGCCGCTTGAGCGGCAGTATGCACCAGCGACTTGTAAGCCGGCGAAAGTTCGTCGTATTTCGCCTTGTTGAACATCAGATGGACTGTCGGTCCACCTTCCCACCAGCCGGGATAGTAGTAATAGGGCGCAACCTTGTAGAAGCCGAGCTTCTCGTCGTCATAGGGGCCGACCCATTCGGCGGCATCGATCGTGCCTTTTTCCAGCGCCGGATAAATGTCGCCACCGGCGATCTGCTGAGGAACCACGCCGAGCCTTTGCACCACTTTGCCGGCAAAACCACCGATACGCATCTTGAGGCCGGAAAGGTCGGCGACCGTTTTGATCTCCTTGCGGAACCAGCCGCCCATCTGCACGCCGGTATTGCCGCCCGGCAGCCCAAACAGACCCTGCGTCGCCAGGAACTCGTTGAACAGATCGATGCCGCCGCCATGATAGTGCCAGGCGTTTATGCCGCGCGCGTTGAGCGAAAACGGAACCGCCGCTCCCAGCGCCCAGGTCGGGTCCTTGCCCCAGTAATAGTATGCCACGGTGTGGCAGGCCTCGACGGTGCCGGCAGTGGTGGCATCGGCGGCCTGCAGGCCGGGAACGAGTTCGCCGGCGGCGAAGACCTGGACCTGGAAGTTGCCGTCGGTCGCCTCCGACAGCATCTTGGAAAACACTTCGGCGCCACCATAGATCGTATCGAGCGACTTCGGGAAGGACGACGCCAGCCGCCAGGTCACTTTCGGATTGGACTGGGCGATGGCCGGCGCGGCAAGTGTCGCGGCAGCGGCCGCGGCGCCAACGCCGGCGGTGCCGGCCTTGCGGATGAACGAACGACGATCCATGAAGTTCCTCCCTTTTGGATCCACTGACCGACATTCGGGACACTTCGGCGCCCGGATCGGCTTCGAGCCGACAATACACAGGCAAGGAGTCGAGTCCAGCACGGCAGCCCGGTTTGAGCGGCGCATTTCGGGGAAATTCGCGGCGTTGGGGCAGATCTTGCAACTATAGTCTAAGGTCGATTAACTGGCCTACGCGACACGCCGAAACTTGCCATGGAAATGCGCCTTCGGATCGCCTATTTTGCAGGCAGATAATTCGTTGCACCCGATGGGATCCGGACCAAATGCACCAGCCGCTCGTCGCCGTATCGACCGATGTCCGCCAGTTCGACAATTACACCTGGCATGCCGCGCCACAGCAATATCTCGAAGCGGCGCTTTCGGGTGCAGGCGTGTTCCCGCTGCTGGTACCGTCCTTCGGCGACCGGCTCGACTTCGACGAACTGCTTTCTGCCGTCGACGGCGTCATGGTCACCGGTTCCAAATCGAACGTTCATCCCTCGCTCTATGGCGGTGACGCCAGCGAAGCCAATGGTCCTTACGACTCCGCCCGCGACGCGACGACGTTGCCGCTGATCCGCCGGGCGGTGGAGCGCGGGGTGCCATTGCTCGCCATCTGCCGCGGCATCCAGGAGATGAATGTGGCGCTGGGTGGCACGCTGGCCACCGAAATCCAGGAACGCGCCGGTTCGCTCGATCATCGTGCGCCGGCAAGCGACAATCAGGACGAACGCTTCGCCATCCGCCAGAGCGTGGCGATAAAACCCGGCAGCTGCCTGGCCGGGGTCTTCGGCGCCGGCGACATCATGGTCAATTCGGTGCATCGCCAGGCCATCGACCGGCTTGGCCCAAAGCTGCAGGTCGAAGCGGTCGCCGCCGACGGCACTGTCGAGGCGGTTTCGGTGCGCGATGCACGGGCTTTCGCCGTCGGCGTCCAGTGGCATCCCGAATACTGGGTCAAATCGGACAGTATCTCGGTAAAGATATTTCGCGCATTCGGCGATGCGGTGCGCCTGCACCAGGCGGCGAAATCGGGTGCGCGCGCAGCCGCGGAATAGTCCTGCCGCGCTCGCTAGTTGCCGGCCGACGCGAGCGTCAGCAGCGGCAGCGCCGGCGCGTAGGATTCGTAACCATCGCCGTCGGCGACTGAGAACATGACAATCGGATCGGTGCCGTTGGCGCTGAAGGTGACCGTGCCGTCATCCTGCTCTCGCCAGAACTTCGCCTGCTCGACGCCGGGCAACACCCGGCGGCAATTTGCTGCGACCGTCAACAGCGACAGGCCTTGCGAAATCTCGGCGCCGCGGCTGACCGCACAAGACCCCTCGTCGCCATGGGCTACCAGCCTGTAGTTGCCGGATGAAGGCGGTGACTCACTGGCCGCACGGCTTTCACCGCTACCGGCGTAAAACAGTTGGGCGCTGCCGAACAGTACAGCGACAGCCATCAATGCAGGAAGCGTCTTCATCCTGGTTCTCCGCGCATTTCAAGCGCGCCGGTTCGAAGAGATCAGGGAGGCGCGCTTCCTCTTGCTGTCATGTCCTGTCAGGCGGACAGACACTGCGAAGGGACCAGAATGATTCCGAAGGGTTAAGCTGAAGTTAATAGATATGGCAGCCCGCTTACGGCCTTGCCTTGACATTTGCCGTCTCCGGCACCGGCGTCAGCGCCTTGCGCTGCGAAAACCACGAGACCAGATTTTCGACGCACAGGTCCGCCATGGCGCGGCGGGTGTGCTGCGAGGCCGAGCCGACATGTGGCAAAAGCGAGGTGTTGGGCGCGGCAAGCAACGCCGCTGGCACATTCGGCTCGTCGGCAAAGACGTCTAGCCCGGCAGCGGCGATGCTGCCGCTGGCAAGTGCGGCGGCAAGGGCTGGTTCGTCGACCGTGCTGCCCCGGCCGATGTTGACAAAGACGCCGTTCCGCCCAAGAGCCGAGAGAATTTCGGCATTGACGGCCTTTTCCGTCGAAGCCCCGCCGGGCGCCACCGAGATCAGTGTGTCGACCGCCTCGGCGAGACCTTTCAGCGTCGGGTGATAGTCATAGGACAGGCCTTCGACGCGGCGCCGGTTGTGATAGGCAATGGGCAGCCCAAAAGCGTCGAGCCGGCGGGCAATGGCGAGGCCGATGCGGCCCATGCCAAAGATACCGACTTGGCGCCCGCGCAAGGTCAGCCGGCTCAGCGGATAGTTGCCGTTGCGCAGCCAGCTTCCGTCGCGTAGCCAGGCCTCGGCGCGCGGCAGTTCGCGGATGGTATTGATCAACAGGCCGAGCGCCGTATCGGCGACCTCTTCGGTCAGCACATCCGGTGTGTTGGTGACCATGATGCCGCGCCGTGCGGCGTGGCGGACATCGACCGAATCATAGCCGACGCCGAAATTGGCGATAATCTCGAGCTTTGGCAGCGCGTCCATCAACGCGGCGCTTATGCCGCCAAAGGCGGCTATGCCGCGCACCGTAAGGCGCATCTCGTCGGTGACCAGCGACGGATCGGCGCGTTCGATCCGGACGCGGCTGAACACCCCGTCGATGCGGCCGACCGCATGATCGTTGAACTGGCCCGGCACCAGAATGGCGACAGCTTGCTGTTTGGTTTTTGTCATGCACGTTCCACCGGTTTGCCGGTCGACTGGCGCACATGCAGTTCCGGCTTGATCAGTTCCTGCGACGGCCGCACCGTCTGTCCGTTGAGTTTGTCGAGCAGCGCGCTGGCGGCGCGGCGGCCAACCTCGCGCTGGCCGTTCCAGACGGTGGTTAGCGCAGGCGTCGCGATCGCCGCCTCCTCGAGGTCGTCATAGCCGGTAACAGAGATGTCGATGCCCGGCACCAGCCCGGCGCGCGCAATGCCGTTCATCAGGCCGATGGCGACGAGGTCGTTCCAGCAGCAGGCCGCGGTCGGCCTGTCCTTCAGCGCCAGGAACTGCCCGGCGGCCTCGAAGCCGGCCTGCTTGGTGCGTGGGCCGGCGATGCGCCAGGACGGCCTGACCTCAAGCCCTGCCGCCTCCATGGCGTTGACATATCCCTGATAGCGGTCGCGGCCGGTCGAGGTCTGGTCGGTACCGCCAATCATTGCGATGCGCTTGTGGCCAAGCGAGATCAGATGATTGGTAGCAAGCCCGGTGCCATAGGCATCGTCGCCGCGAAACACCGGCACGTCGGCACCTTCGACGGTGCGTGCAATCAGCACTGCCGGGAGACCGTTCTCCTCGGCCATGATTATGTCTTCGGGCGGTGTGCCGATGGCCGGCGACATGATGACGCCGTCAGCGCCGAGCTGCAGAAGCGTGTCGATGAAGGTGCGTTGTTTCTCGAGTTGGTCGTAGTGGTTCGACAGGATGAAGGTTTGCCGGCTGCGGTCGAGTTCGCTCTCGATCGAACGCAATATCTCGGCAAAGAACGGGTTCATGATGTCGTGGACGACGACGCCGACTATGCCTGAGCGCGAGGTGCGCAGGCTGGCGGCGCGGCGGTTGTAGATATAGCCGATGGCGCGGGCATGTTCCTTGATGCGGTCGCGGGTGCCGCCGGCGACCAGCGGGCTGTCGCGCAAGGCCAGCGAGACCGTGGCCGTGGACACGCCGAGCGCATCCGCGATGGTGGAAAGCTTGATCTTCTGTGCCAGCGCCCTGCGCTCCCGAAGCAATTTAAACTGTTTAAAGGCCGGCTCTTATGCCATCGATCCCGCGCAAATCAAAGTTTTTTTGCCAGCGCTTCCGCCTCCGCGTCCAGCGTCGCGCGGTTGCGCACACGAAGCCGGTGCTCGCGGTGGACGATGTAGAGGCCGCTGGCGACGATGACTGTCGCACCGGCCAGCGTCCAGCGGTCGGGAAACTGGTTGAAGACGATCAGGCCGGAGATGATCATCCAGATCATCTGCGAATAGGGATAGGGGGCCAGGGCCGTGGTGGTGGCAAGGCGATAGGCCTGCACAAGAAGCCAATGGCCGATGGCGCCGAAGACGCCCAGCATCAGCAATATGAACCAGTGCCAGCCATCCTGCGGCAACGAAAGCGAAAACGGCAGTGTCGGCAGCAGCAGCACGGCCGGCGCCAGCGCCGAAAACAGGATGAGGCTTTCCGAGGTTTCCGTCGCCGACATGCGGCGCGTCATGATGACGTAGAAACTGTTCGATAGCATCGAGCCGAGCGCAAAGAGATGGCCGACGCCAAAAACCCCGATGCCCGGCCGGGTGATGATGAGGACGCCGACAAAGCCGCTCATGATCGCCAGCCAACGCCGCCAGCCGGCCCATTCCCCTAGCAACGGACCGGCAAGCGCGGTGATCACCATCGGGCCGAAGAAGTAGATCGAGGTGGTTTCCGCCAGCTGCAGCGTCCGCAGCGCGAGAATGTTGCATATCGTCGATCCGAGCAGGAGCAGACCGCGCGTGAGATGCGCCGGCAGGTTGGCGGGACGAAAGCGCAGCGGCTCACGCCATCCGTGCAGAAAGACGCCGACGATCAGCACATGGACCGCGAAGCGGGTCCAGGCGACGATCAGCGCCGAGACGCCGGCCAGCACAAGGTACTTGCTGCTGGTGTCGAGGAAGGTGAAAAACACATAGACGGAAAGCATGCACAGGATCGCCGCCGGCGATGTCGCGCTTTCGTCTTGTCTTGGGGGAGCATTCAATTTCAGGCCGGACGGGAAGCAAGGCGGTCCCTCACCAATGCGGCAATTGTCGCCTGCGGGCAAGCCAAAACAGTCTGGCACAACGACAGCCGCCGACAGGCTCAGTTTGTTTCCCAGTGGCCGACCTAGTGGCCGACGACTCAGGCGTGCATGCGGGCGCCCTTGGTGATCTTGTCGACGAGCTTCTTTTCGGCGCGAAGCGCGATGCCGACCACCTTGGCATCCTCCGGCGCAAATTCGGCAAAGACGGCGCGGTTGGCCAGATCATACCCGGTCGAAAACATATCCTCGACATAGAGCGAAACCGTCACACCACGCTCCAGCGCCCGCCGCTGGATCGCGCCGAGCGTCTGGCCGTCCGCCGAAAGCACGATGACCGGGCTGGATCGACAGCGGGTTGTAGATATTGCCGGCGCGATCACGGTAGGGGTCGCCGATAATGTCGGGAAATTGCGCGACGATGCCGCTGGTCAGAAAGGCGGTGACATTGAGCTTTTGCCAGACGGGAAGATCATCCTTGAGCACGATTGCAAATTTCGTATCGAACATGCGACAGTTTCCAATCCGAAAAGGGGGCCAATCCGAGGCTGCGAGTGAAGCGATGGCGCACGATCTAGACCGGGAAGCCTTTCAGGGTCTTGGACGTTTGTGCGTGGATGCAGCCGAGAACTGCATCGTACCGGCACCCGGTGCTGCCGGGATGGAACGCATCGAGGCCCGGTTCCACGGCAATGCCTTCGATCTCCATCGCCACGACACCTATGCGATCGGGGTGACGTTTTATGGCGTGCAGCGCTTCCGCTATCGCGGCCAAACGCATCAGAGCCTGCCTGGCCAGATCATTATCCTTCATCCCGACGAACTGCACGATGGCGGTGCCGGCACCGAAGACGGCTTGCGATACAGAATGCTCTATTTGGAGCCGTCCCTGATGCTCGATTGTCTCGGCGGCGGATCACTACCATTCGTCGGGAATGCCGTGGTGACAGACCGCCGTCTCCGGGCGACGCTGCTTTCCGCGCTCGGGCCGTTGAATCAGGAACTGGACGAGCTGTTTGTCGTCGATTTCATGACGCAGCTTATGCAAAGCTTGGCCCGGCACGCCGGTCAGCCGACGAAACCGGTAGCGAAAACTGCGTGGCGCGCCGCCAGCCTGGCGCGCGACTATCTGGAGGAAAATGTCGCGCGGATTGTACGTTCGGATGAATTGGAGGCGATAACCGGATTGGACCGCTATGCCCTGTCGCGGCATTTCCGCGCCACCTTCTCCACCAGCCCGCACCGGTTCCTGTTGATGCGCCGGCTTCAACGAGCCCGTCGGATGATCGAAGCCGACGAGCCGCTGGCGCAAATCGCCATCGCAGCCGGCTTCAGTGATCAAAGCCATTTCAATCGGCATTTCAAGAAGGCGTTCGGCGTCACACCGGGACGCTGGTCGGCACTGACGCGGCAGCCGTCAGCGGCGAACGCGTGAGCTATTCAAGCATCTTGTCCTCGATATCGAGTTCGTCATCCGGGAGCACCATTTCGCCGTTCGACAGGTTCGCCTCGACGCGGGCAAGCAGCTTGAACAGCGCTTTCTGATCCTTCTTGTCGAGACCCTTCAATGCCTGCTTTTCGGTCTTCTTCACCGACTTCTCGATGGCGTGGATGATTTCGCGGCCGGTGTCGGTGAGGAAAATATGCGCCTGGCGGGCATCGGCGGACGAGGCCCGCTTCTCCAGAAAGCCCTGCGCCTGCAGCCGGTTGATGGTCTTGGTGATGGTCGGCGGACGCACGCCGAGGCGGCCGGCAAGGTTGCCGGGCGTCTGCCCGTCCTCGCGGTCGAGCGCCAGCATGATCTGGTCCTGGCCGGCATAGAAACCATGCGCCAGAAGCCGGGCGGCGAGCGCCGTGCGCGCCAGCCGCGCCGCCGAATGCAGCCGGCTCATTGTTGCAGTCTTGTCCGCCTTGGCCATGCTCATCCCTCCTCGGCCGAACCGGAGCGGGCAGCATAGAAGCAGGCCGCCGATTGGCAATGACGATCGAAAACATTCCGGCTCGGAAAATAGCTTTGCCGGCAAGCTTCGCGGTGTTCGCCGTGGCTAATGCCAGATGTTTATTTCAGTTAGATGACAAACGACTTTCCGCAATGGCTGGATGAGGACGTGACGAGGTGTTCTCAACCGGCTTTCACCGCGACCACCATCAACGCCTGATAGGCGTCCGCCATTTCCCGCAGCGCTGCCTGCGACAGCGGCCCGGCCTGCCGCGCAATGCCGTCCCGCGCGTTCGATGTATCGCGTTTGCCGGGGCGATCTTTATAAGGCGCGACGGTGGCGAATATCTGCTCGCTGAGGCTGTCGGGGAAGAACATCTGGCCGGTCATCACCGAGCGGTCGTCGGGAAGATCTTGAAATGGATGTGGGTGGTGCGGCCGCGATACCAGCCGGGATAGATGGTGGCGAAAGAAGCGATGCCGCTTTCATCGGTTCTCTGCCAGCCGCGGAGAAAGCTCTGGCCGGACGTGTCGATATCCTGCCCGTCGCCCTGTCCGGGATAGCCGGAATAGCTGCCTTGGGCGTCGCAATGCCAGATATCGACGCGTGCGCCGGGAAGCGGCTGGCAGGCGGCGTCGACGATTTGCAGCCGCACATTGAGGCCGATGCCCTTCTTGCCCTCGGTGATATCGGCGCGTTCGAGCTTCGGGTCGAAATAGAACGGCCCTTCGGTGACCTCGGGCGTGATGGCGCAGACGCCGGCACCGGCTTCGAACAAAGCAAGCCCGGCATAGGGCGAAACCTGCCCGGCCCTTGCACCGGCGGGCAGGAATATGCCGCCAGCGGTAACCGCAACGAGACCGAGCGCCTGCCGACGGCTTAGTGGCAACGACTTGTCGGACATCTGGCGCCTCTTCAACGCGAACAGCTCCGTAAATGACCCCGCCTATCTAGGGCCCGCTGTCAGGCGGCGCCAATGAAAGTTCGGTAATGTGAGGAAAGTTCGGCAATACCAGCCCCTCTTTGGCCCACCGGTTTGCCTCGTGCAAAAGCCGAGCACACATCCTATATGGAGCCGACAATCCCTATTCGAGGCACAATATGAGCGACGCACAGACGCAGATCCCCGTAACCGTCCTCACCGGCTATCTCGGCGCCGGCAAGACGACACTGCTCAACCGCATCCTTTCGGAAAACCATGGCAAGCGCTACGCCGTCATCGTCAATGAATTCGGCGAGATCGGCATCGACAACGAGCTGATCGTGGAATCCGACGAGGAAATCTACGAGATGAACAATGGCTGCGTCTGCTGCACCGTGCGCGGCGACCTGATCCGCGTCGTCGAAGGCCTGATGCGCAGGCCTGGCCGCTTCGACGCCATCCTCGTCGAGACCACTGGCCTCGCCGATCCCGTGCCGGTGGCGCAGACCTTCTTCATGGACGACGACGTGCGTTCCAAGACCAAGCTCGATGCGGTGGTGGCGCTGGTCGACGCCAAGCACCTGCCGCTGCGTCTGAAGGATTCCCGAGAGGCCGAGGACCAGATCGCCTTTGCCGATGTCGTCGTACTCAACAAGACCGATCTGGTCACCCCCGAAGAGCTGAGCAAGGTGGAGGCGACGATCCGCGCCATCAACCCGGCGGCACGAATCCATCGCACCACACGCGCCAGCGTGGCGCTGTCCGAGGTGCTCGATCGCGGTGCGTTCGACCTGTCCCGGGCGCTGGAGAACGATCCGCACTTCCTCGAGGCGCATGACGATCACGACCATCATGATCATGATCATGACCACCATCACCATGATCACGACGGCCATGATCACCACGATCATGACGGGCATCATCATGCGCACCCTTCCGACATCCATGACGTGACTGTGCAGTCGGTGTCGCTGCGCGGCGGCGAGATGGACCCGAAAAAGTTCTTCCCGTGGATCGAGAAGGTCACCCAGATGGAAGGCCCGAACATCCTGCGGCTGAAAGGGATCATTGCGCTGAAAGGCGATGACGAGCGCTATGTCATCCAGGGTGTGCACATGATCATCGAGGGCGACCACCAGCGCGCCTGGAAGGACGACGAGAAGCACGAGAGCCGGCTGGTGTTCATCGGCCGCGAACTCGACGCCGAGCGACTGAAGACAAGCTTCGAGGCCTGCCAGGCGGCTTGATTTCCGGACTTTATAGCGCTAGCGCTGCCCTTCTCTCCTTCTCCCCTTGTGGGAGAAGGTGGCCGAGCGAAGCTCGGTCGGATGAGGGGTGTTCCAGCTTGGCAAGGACGGCACTCCGTCCAGCACCCCTCAACCGTCTTGGCGCTGCGCGCCAATCCACCTTCTCCCACAAGGGGAGAAGGCGGAGCCTCGCCGACAGCCCGGCGGGGTTAGATGACAAGCAGAAATCTCGAACGGAATGATCTCTCATGCCGACAGTCGCCCCGCTCGATCTCGAAGGCCACTGCCTCGCCGCCGTGTTTCTCGGCGACGTGCCGCATTTTGCGCTGGCCGACGGCAAAATCCATCGGCTCGACCACGGCCACAAGATGGTGCAGACCAATGACGGAATGCTCGCCGCCTTCCATGATGCGGCAAACGACCGGCTGATCACCGGTGGTGAGGACGGCAGGATCTTTGCCGTGACCCCAGGCGGCAATACAACGGAATTGGCGACCGCAGGCAAAAAATGGATAACCAGCGTCGCCGCCGGGCCGCAAGGCGCTGTTGCCTATGCTTCGGGCAAGGTTGCCTATGTGCGCTTTGCCGACGGCAAAACCAGGGAATTCTCGCATCCGCGCTCAGTCGAGGGGCTTGCCTTCTCGCCCAAGGGCATGCGCTTCGGCGTTGCCCGCTACAATGGCGCGACGCTGCACTTCCCGGCTGCCGACGGCAAGCCGGTCGAGCTCGAATGGGCCGGCGCCCACACCGGCATCACCTTCTCGCCGGACGGCGGCTTCGTCGTCACCACCATGCAGGAAAACGCGCTGCATGGCTGGAAGCTCGCCGACGGCAAGCACATGCGCATGTCCGGCTACCCCGGCAAGGTGAAAAGCCTGTCGTGGAGCGCCAAGGGCAAATGGCTGGCGAGTTCCGGCGCGCCGGCGGCAATCGTCTGGCCGTTTTCCAGCAAAGACGGGCCGATGGGCAAGGCGCCGCTGGAACTCGGCACGCGCGGCAATGCGATGGTCACCTCCGTCGCCTGTCACCCGAGCCAGGACGTCGTTGCTATCGGCTATGATGACGGGATGGTGATGGCGGTGCGCTTCGCCGACGCCAAGGAAGTGCTGTTGCGCCGGCCGGGCAAGGGCGCCGTCACTTCGATGATGTGGGACAAGGAAGAGCGCCGCGTCGCCTTTGGCAGCGCTGCGGGCGACTGCGGCGTCATCGATATTTCGGCGTAGCCTGTTACTTACTCGGCTCCGCAAGATACTTTGCCGGTCAATTCAGCCTGCTTGCCGTCCTTTTCGGCATCGGCCGTTACATCATGGATTGAGAGCAAATAGCGACCGTCATAGACGCCTTCGTCGCTGGCCTTGGTCAGGATCGCCAGTTCGACATAGCCGTAGGCGTTTTCGACCTGCCGTTCGTGGTAGACGAGCAGCCGCAATTCCTTGTTGTCGAGCCAATATTGCGTGAGGTTCTGATCCTCGAACAATGTCTCGCGCAGACTGTCGGCAGCCGGCCTGCCCAGAATCTCGAGCTCGCCGCTAAAATTGAAGGTCGGCCCGCCCATGCCTCTGGTGATCCCGGCACCGACCTGAAATTTGACGGCTGCATCCTCGGCGGAACACCAGATGCCGCCGGACGCCAGAGCCGCACCAACCGACGACAGCAGCGTTGCTGCGCAGACGATCGCCCGCACCATCTTATGCCCTCCAGCCGAAGTACCATTGGCGCCCGAAGGCGGCTCGCGGTCAAGCGCCTGTTTTCATTCAAATGACCGCTGACCCAACACAGGGCAGCCGCCCGGCCAATTGCGGTGGCGGATGCCGATTGTCTAAAGTGCGACTGAGAGGGCCGGCATGAACGTCATGAACCATTCAAAGACTTGCATCGGCGGCATCGGCCCGGCCCGGATCGTCGAGTTGCGCGCGACCGAGGCAGAAGTCTTCCGCCGGGCGCGGCCAAAATCGATGGCGAAAATCGGCAATGGCCTGCCCGGCTTCTTCGGCGGCGTGCCGATGCATTGGATGAACGACTGGCCGACGCCATTCCCGATCCTGGTCGACAGTGCCAAGGGCGCTGCGATCACCGACATCGACGGCAATCGGCTGGACGATTTCTGCCTTGGTGACACCGGCTCGATGTTCGGCCATTCGCCGCCGCCGGTCGCCCGCGCCATCCGCCGGCAGGCCGGACGAGGACTGACCTATATGCTACCTTCCGAAGACGCGCTGGCCATCGGACCGTTGCTGCAGCAGCGCTTCGGTTTGCTGTCGTGGCAGATCGCGACGACGGCGACCGATGCCAACCGCTTCGCGCTGCGGGTTGCCCGCGCCGTTACCGGCCGGGAGAAGATACTGGTCTTCAACGGCTGCTATCATGGCTCGGTCGACGAGACGATGGTGCGGCTGGTCGCCGGGAAAGCGGTGAATCGACCGGGACTGGCCGGCGAATTCCGCGACCTGACCCGGGCGACAGATGTCGTCGAGTTCAACGATTTGCCGGCGCTCGAGGCGGCACTCCGGGGCAACGATGTCGCCTGCGTCATCGCCGAGCCGGTGCTGACCAATTCCTGCATGGTGCTGCCCGAAGCCGGCTTTCATGATGGCTTGCGGCGTCTCACCCGTGCGACCGGCACGCTGCTTCTAATCGACGAGACGCATACAATTTCGACCGGTCCCGGCGGCTATACAAGCAAATACGGGCTGGAGCCGGACCTGTTCGTGCTGGGCAAGCCGATTGCCGGCGGCGTACCGGCGAGCGTCTGGGGCATGAGCGAAGACGTTGCGGCCCGCTATGCCGCTTATATCAGTCGGAAAGAGCCCGGCTACTCCGGCATGGGGACAACGCTGTCGGCCAATCCGCTGCAATTCGCAGCGATGCGCGCCACGCTCGAATACGTCATGACCGACGAGAACTACAGCCATATGGACCATCTGGCGCGGCGGCTCGACGCCGGGCTGACCGCCGTCATCGATCGCTATCGTCTGCCCTGGCATGTTGCTCGCGTCGGTGCCCGTGTCGAGTTCATCTGCGCGCCGGGCCCGCTGAGGAACGGCGGCGAAGCGGAAGCTGCGCACGTGCCGGAGCTCGAGGCGGCAATCCATGTCGCGCTGGTCAATCGCGGCGTGCTGATCGCACCCTTCCACAACATGATGCTGATCTCTCCTGCGACCAGCGCCGCCCAGGTGAACCGGCTGATCACTGCCTTCGGCGCGGTTGCGGCAAAGCTTACGGCGTGAGACAAGCTTGCGGCATGAAACAAGCGCCCAAGCAAAGTTTGAACCTGGTCACGGCATCCCCTTCGGGCTCGACGCCCGCCGAGGCGCAGGCCTTTCTTGACGCTCATCCCGAGATCGAAGCGTTCGACATCGTGCTGACCGACGCCAACGGCGTCGGGCGCGGCAAGATCGTGCGCCGGCATGAGTTGATGAGCATCTTCGAGGGGGGCCGGCACATGCCGATCTCGATCCTCGGCCTCGACATCACCGGCGAGGATGTTCACGAGACCGGGCTGATCTGGACGACGGGCGACGGCGACCTGCGGGCGTGGCCGATCCCCGGCACACTGGTGCCGCTGTTCGGCACCCAGCCGCCGCGCGGCCAGGTGCTGATGGCGATGTACCATCTCGATGGCCAGCCGATGTCGTCCGACCCGCGGCTGGCACTCGCCCGCCAGGTAGACATCCTCGCGGCCAAGGGCCTGCATCCGGCCGGCGCCTTCGAGCTCGAATTCTTCCTGCTCGCCAACGAGCGCGACGCCGAAGGCAAGGTGCAGCCGGCGCACGCGGTGCTTGACGGACGCCGCTCGGCCAAGACGGAGGTCTATTCCGTCGACCATCTGCACGGCATGGAGCCGCTGTTTTCCGACATCTACGCCGCAGCCAAGGTGCAAGGCATCCCGGCCGAGACGGTCATCTCGGAATATGCGCCCGGCCAGTACGAGCTGACGCTCAACTACCGCAAGGATGTGATGCGGGCGGCCGACGATCTCGTGATGCTCAAGCGACTGGTGCGGGCGCAGGCGCGCCGTCATGGTGTCACCGCTTGCTTCATGGCCAAGCCGATCGAGAAATATGCCGGCTCGGGCATGCATTTTCATGTCTCGCTGTTGGACGATGCCGGCAAGAATGTCTTTGCCGAAACCGGCGGCGAAAGCTGGTCGCTGCCGCTGCTGCGCGGCCTCGGCGGACTGATCCAGACGATGGCGGAATCGATGCTGGTCTTCGCGCCGCATGCCAATTCATGGCGGCGCTTCGTCTCGCAATCCTATGCGCCGGTGGCGCCGACCTGGGGCGTCAACAACCGTTCGGTGGCACTGCGTGTGCCGGCCGGCGATGCCAAGAACCGCCGCATCGAGCACCGGCCATCGGGCGTCGACGCGAATCCTTACCTAGTGGCAGCAACGGTGCTGGCCGGTGTCGTCAAAGGCCTCGACGAAGGCCTCGATCCCGGTCCCGAAACCACCGGCAATGGCTACGAATCGGCCGTCACGCGCACGACGATGCCGGTCGACTGGCGTGCCGCGATCGAGGCGGCAAGGGCGTCGACCTTCCTCAAGGGCGCATTGGGCGAAGACCTGCACCGGACGTTCGTGGCGATCAAGCAGTCGGAATATCTGCGCGTGGCGCGCACGGTCAGCGAACTGGATTATCACCTCTATCTGCACGAGGTGTAGGGCATCACATCGTCGGCCATCCGCCGGTGAAGGCCCATGCGGAATAATTTCAACGGAACCTTCGGCGGGCTTTGCTCATTGCGTGTCTGATTGCAGGAGCGAGCAAGGCCGCCTTAGTCATGATCGCCAGGATGCAGACAACCCCGACGCCGCACCATGCCAAAGTGCAGGCAAGACGCTTGCCTGCAAGTAAGTCTCCGGAAACGACAGAAATCGACGCCAGGACGATTCCTGAACTGCGCGAAACGGCCAAGATCTGCCGCCGCTGTCCGCTATGGCACGACGCCACGCAGACCGTGTTCGGTGAGGGCCCTGATAAAGCTAAGGTGATCTTCGTCGGCGAACAGCCGGGCGACCAGGAGGACCTGGCGGGCAAGCCCTTCGTCGGTCCGGCGGGCAAGGTGTTCGACGCGATCCTGGACGATGCCGGCGTCGATCGGCTGAAAGTCTACGTCACCAACGCGGTCAAGCATTTCAAGTTCGAGCCGCGCGGCAAGCGGCGCATCCACTCCAAGCCGAACGCCGGCGAGGTGCAGGCTTGCCGCTGGTGGCTCGACAAGGAAATCGATCTGATCAAGCCCAATCTGGCGGTGGCGCTCGGCGCAACGGCGGCGCAGGCGCTGCTTGGTAAGGTGGTGCCGATCATGAAGATGCGCGGGGCCGTCGTGGAGCGTGACGATGGCTTGCGTGTCTTCGTCACCATCCACCCGTCCTTCATCCTGCGCATTCGCGAGCCGGCGGACAGGCAGGCAGAACGCGACCGGTTCCTGCAGGATATGAGAGCGGTGAAAAAGCTAATGGCCGCCTGAGCTATTTGATCAATATCGCCCGGAGATCGTTGACGTTTGTGCCGGTCGGACCGGGTACGAAAAGGTCATCTACGGCATTGAATGCCGTCCAGGCGTTGTTGCCGGCAAGCATGGCCTTGGCATCGACGCCCGCCTTATGCATCCGCGACACTGTCGAGCCGTCGGCGAAGGCGCCGGCATTGTCTTCCGAACCGTCAATGCCGTCGGTGTCGGCGGCCAGTGCGTGGACGCCCGCCATGCCGCTGATCCCAATGGCGAAGGCGAGCAGGAATTCCGAGTTGCGGCCGCCTTTGCCTTTCGCGCGCAAGGTCACGGTCGTCTCGCCGCCCGACAGGATCAGCACCGGTTTTGCGAATGGCCGGTTGCGCGTCGCCACTTCGCGCGCGATTGCAGCGTGGACGCCGCCGACCTCACGCGCCTCGCCCTCGATGGAATCGGAGAGAATGACCGCTTCGATACCTTGGTACCTGGCTTCGGCCGCAGCCGCTTCCAGCGATACGCCGGCCGAGGCGATCAGATGTACCTCGTTGCGCGAAAAACGCGGATCATCGACGCGCGGTGCATCGGCGGCCGGCGAATTGATGTGCGCCATCACTGAAGCCGGTAGTTTCATGTCATAGGCGGCGATCGACGCTAATGCATCTTCGCGGCTGCCGGAATCGGGAACGGTCGGGCCGGAAGCGACCAGCGCCGGGTTATCGCCCGGAATGTCGGAGACCACCAGCGACACCACCTTGGCTGGATAGGCAGCGGCCGCCAGCCTGCCGCCCTTGATCGTGGAAACATGTTTGCGGATGGTGTTCATCGCGGCGATCGGCGCGCCGGAGGCGAGCAGCGCCTCGTTGACGGCGATCTCGTCGGCCAGCGTCAGACCTTCGGCAGGTGACGGCAGCAGCGCCGAGCCGCCGCCCGAAATGAGCGCCACGACGAGGTCGTCCGCAGTCAGTCCCTGGACTTTTTCGAGCAGCCGCCGGGAAGCTTCGAGCCCTGCGGCATCCGGCACCGGATGCGCCGCCTCGATGATCTCGATGCGCCGGCAGGCCGCTCCATAGCCGTAGCGGGTGACGACCAGCCCTTCGATCGGCCCGTCCCACACTTTCTCGAAAGCCGCCGCCATCTGCGCCGAGCCTTTTCCCGCGCCGATGATGATCGTCCGTCCCTTCGGCCTTGCGGGCAAATGATCCTTGATCGTCCTCTGGGGATCGGCGGCGGCAACGGCGGCGTTGAAGATCGAAATGAGAAAGGACTTGGGATCGAGCGCGGTCATACTGAGCTACCACGGACGCTGTGCGAGCTTCTGCGGCGTTTGCGCTGCCCCTCACCCTTACCCTCTCCCCGTATAGAGACGGGGAGAGGGGATCGCCAGCGTTGGAGCGTTTCCCTTCTCCCCATCACTACGCGGGGAGAAGGTGCCGGCAGGCGGATGAGGGGCAGCGCCAACGTCACGATGTTGCTTCCGGCGGCAGGACCAACTCCTGGCTATCGACGCCCAAGTAGCTACACAGCGTATCGACGACCACTCCGTGGTCCTCGCGCTCCGGTAGACCGGAGACGGCGATCACGCCGATGACGCCAGCGCCCTTGACAGTGATGGGAAAGCCGCCACCGGCCAGCACATAGTCGGCAACGTCCAGCCCCTCGCCGGGCTTGAAGCTGCGGTCGGGGCGCTGCTGCTCCAGCACAATGCGGTAGGTGCTTTTCAGGAACCGCCGCACGACGTTGATCTTGCGCCGCGCCCAGTCCGGATTGGAGGCGTTCGAGCCGGGCATTGCCGCATAGAACAACGGCCGGTCGAAAGTTCTGATATCGACGATGATCGGCAGGTTTTCCTCGAGAGCCCGGTCGCGGATCGCCGAGCCGATCTCGAAAGCGACGGCTTCATCGAAGGCCGAAAAGACAAGCGTGGCTTCCTGTTTCTTGATCAGAGCGATGTCGTCCGCAACGGCCATGTCGTTCCCCTGTCGATCTCGCCTGTTGCTTTGGCGGATGGCTGCCGCCCGGTCAAGCCGGCCGCATACGACGGCTAAACCGCTATATCCGCCTTGGCCGCCCGGCCGGCGACATAGACCTCGCGCACGGCGCGGTCGTCGCCGAGCGTCTGCAGCAGAAACAATTCCTCGGCGAGCGTGTCCGCCGTCTCCACCCGCAGCCGCATCGCCGGCGTGGCGCGGGCGTCGAGCACGATGATATCGGCGTCGCTGCCTTCCTCCAGGGTGCCGATCTTTTCCGCAAGCGACAGCGCCTCGGCATTGCCGCGGGTCAATTGCCAGAACGACTGGAACGGATTGAGCTTCTCGCCGTTCAGCGCGATCACCTTGTAGCCCTCGTCCATGGTGCGCAGCATCGAATAGTTGGTGCCACCGCCGACATCGGTGGCGGCGGCGATGCGAAGCGGCTTCTCGCGGCGGCTATAGCGCTGATAATCGAACAGGCCCGAGCCGAGAAACAGGTTGGAGGTCGGGCAGAACACCGCCACCGAGCCGCTATCCGAAAGCGCATCCGCCTCGCGTTCCGACAGGTGGATGCAATGGCCGAACAGGCTTCTGCGCCCGAGCAGCCCATAGTGTTCGTAGATATCGGTGTAGTCCCGCGTCTGCGGGTACAATTGCTGCGTGAAGGCGATCTCGGCGTGGTTTTCCGACAGATGCGTCTGCATGTGCAGATCAGGATATTCGCGGCAGAGCGCGCCCGCCATCTCCAATTGCTCGGGCGACGAGGTGATGGCGAAGCGCGGCGTGATGGCATAGTGCTGGCGTCCCTTGCCGTGCCACTCATCGATCAACGCCTTGCTGTCGTCATAGCCCGATTGCGGCGTGTCGAGCACGCCGTCCGGCGCGTTGCGGTCCATCATCACCTTGCCGGCGATGTTGAGCATGTTGCGGTCGTGCGACTCGGCGAAGAACGCTTCGGCAGATTCCTTGTGTACCGAGCAATATGCCGCGACTGTCGTGGTGCCATGCCGCAATACTTCATCCAGGAACAGCCTGGCGATACGGCGGCCATGCTGGGCGTTCTGGAATTTTGTCTCTTCCGGAAAAGTGTAGGTGTTCAGCCAGTCGAGCAGCTCGGCGCCGAAGGAAGCGATGACCTGCATCTGCGGAAAATGCGCGTGCGCATCGATGAACCCGGGCAGCAGCAGATGCGGCCTGTGGTCGATTTTTTTTGTTCCCTCGCCCGCCTTTTTCTCGACCTCGGCATAGGCGCCCGCGGCAACGATCCTGCCGTCGCGCATCAGCAGGCCGCCATCTTGCTCGTAACGCCAGGCGGAATGGTCGTCGATGGTTTCGGGCCAGCGCAAAAACGACAGCGTACGGCCGCGCAGGAGCGTGCCGGTCATTTCCTTGCGCCTTCGAACCATGCCACCAGCAGTGCCCGTTCCTCGTCGGTGATCTGGGTGACGTTGGCGGGCGGCATGGCGTGGCTGCGGCCAGCCTGCAGGTAAATCTCGCCGGCGTGCTCGGCGATGCCGGCATCGGTATCGAGCATCACGCCCTTAGGCGCGTGGTAAATGCCCGCGTAGGACGGCTCCGCCGCGTGGCACATCGAACAGCGGCCAAGCACCGTATCGCGCACGGCGGGAAAATGCGCCGAGGCGACGTAGACCTGTGCAGCCGACGAGGCCTTCACCTCGCCGGTCAGCAGCTTCGGTGCCGTCGACAGCCAGATGATGACGACGAACAGGACGGCGGCCGCCAGCCAGGTCCAGGTCGGATTGCCTTTGCGCGCATGCCTGGTGTTGAAATAGTGCCGGATCAGCACGCCGATGATGAACACCAGCGAGGCGATGACCCAGTTGAACTCTGTCCCGAACGCCAGCGGATAATGGTTCGACAGCATCAGGAACAAAACCGGCAGCGTCAGGTAATTGTTGTGCAGCGAGCGCTGCTTGGCGATCTTGCCGTATTTCGGATCGGGCTTACGGCCGGCGATCAGGTCGGCGACGACGATCTTCTGGTTGGGGATGATGACCATGAAAACGTTGGCCGACATGATCGTCGCGGTGATGGCGCCGAGATGCAGGAAGGCGGCGCGGCCGGTGAACAGGTGGGTCAGTCCCCAGGCCATGAATACCAGCACCCCATACAGCACCAGCATCAGGCCGGTGTCGCTGTTGCCGAGCGGCGAACGGCACAAGAGATCGTAGACCACCCAGCCGACGCCGATCGTCGCCAGCGACAGCAAGATGCCTGTAGGCACCGACATGGCAAGCACATTCGGATCGATCAGGAACAGGTCCGCACCGGCATAGTAGACGACGCACAGCATGGCGAAGCCCGACAGCCAGGTGGCGTAGGATTCCCACTTGAACCAGGTCAGATGCTCGGGCATCTCAGCCGGCGCCACCAGATATTTCTGCACATGGTAGAAGCCGCCGCCATGCACCTGCCATTCCTCGCCGAAGGCTCCGGCAGGCATGCCCGGACGCTGGCGCAGCCCGAGATCGAGCGCGACGAAATAAAACGACGATCCAATCCAAGCGATACCGGTGACGACGTGCAGCCAGCGCACGGCGAAACTCAGCCAATCCCAGAATATCGCGAAATCCATCATGAAAGAAATCGTCCCTGCCGATCCACTGACTTTACGGACTGGAGCGCAAACGGAAAGGGCCGAGCTGCACGATGACTTTCAAAAAAAATTGGAAAATACTAGGCTGATCATACGCAGCCACATGAGAGCCACGGAAGCCGCATGGCCTATCTCGACAACATCGCCGTTTTCGTTCGCGTCGTCGAGCTCGGCAATTTATCGGCGGCTGGGCGCGACATGCGCATTTCGCCGGCGGTCGCTTCCAATCGGATCAAGGAGCTCGAGAAGCACCTGGGCGTCAGGCTGTTCAACCGCACGACGCGGCAGTTGATGCCGACCGAGCACGGCACGGTGTTCTACTCCGGCGCCAAGCAGGTGCTGGAGGCGGTCACCGAGGCCGAAGCTGCGGTCAGCGCGTTATCCGGGCAGCCGCGCGGCACCATAAAGGTGACAGCGCCGCTCGGCCTCGGGCGGCGGCTCGTAGCATCCGGAATCCCGGATTTCCACGACAGGTACCCCGATATCGAGGTGCGGCTCCGGCTTTCCGATCACAATGTCGATATCATGAAGGAAGGCATCGACGTTGCCTTCCGGCTGGGCATCATCGAGGATTCCAGCCTCAGGATGCGCGGCATCATGGAATGCGAACGCGTTCTGGTGGCGGCTCCGCAATATCTGGAAGCGCGCGGCGAGCCTACCGAGCCGCAGGAGTTGATCGGCAAGAAGCACGATTGCCTGATGCTGCGCTATTCCGGCGCGCGCGAATATGTCTGGACGCTGCAGACGCCGAACGGACCGCAAAAATTCGAGGTGCACGGCCCCTACGATACCGATGATGGCGACGTGCTGACCGGCTGGGCGCTGTCCGGCCGCGGCATCATCAACAAGCCGCGCTTCGAGGTCGAGCCGTTTATCCGCGACCAGCGGCTGAAGGTGATCCTGAGCAACACGCCGCCGACGCCGGTGCAGTTCGCCGCCGTCTACCCTCATAAGAAGCTGCAGGATCCGAAGGTGCGGCTGCTGCTCGATTTCATGGCCGAGCGCTGCCAGCGGCTGATCAGGGATATTCTGGCCGGCAAATGATCGCCGGCTGGCCGGTTGCTTTCCGTCCAGCCGGCGAGATAATTCTCAAGGAATCTCGCTCAACAGGGAAAAGCGATGGCCAACGGCGCCACAATGTGTCTCGCCGTTTCACTGTCTCCGGAAGCCGCTCCTTCCCATCCGCCCGACGCCGGCCCGGACTTCAGTCTGCTGACGCGGTTCGTGCAAGAAGCCGAAGCGGCCGGCCTGGACATGGTGTTGCTCGGCGATTCCGCACCGGTTGCAGGCGGGCCGAACCGGCAAATGCGCTTCGAAGCAACGACCTTGGTGGCGGCGCTGGCGACGGTGACAAGCAGGATCGGCCTTGCCGCCGCGGCGTCGACGGTCGCCCACCAGCCCTATAATCTCGCGCGCCGTTTCGCCTCGCTCGATATCATCAGCCATGGCCGCGCCGGCTGGAACGCGAGCATGATGCCCGAACCGCGCGAGGCGGCCAATTTCAGCCGGCCGGAAGGGTTTTCCGGCGACGATTTCCGCCTGCGCGCCGAGGAATTCATCGGCATCGTGCAAGGCTTGTGGAAAGGCTGGGACGCAGACGCGCTGCTGTTCGACAAAGTTGGCGGCCGCTTCTTCGATCCCGAGAAGATGCACCTTCTCGACCACAAGGGCGAATATTTTTCCGTGCGCGGGCCGCTCAACGTGGCGCGGTCGCCGCAGGACACGCCGATGCTGGTCATGTCCGGCCTGTCCGAGCCCGACACGGATATCGCCGCCCGCACCGCCGATGTCGTCCTGCTGGATGAGCCATCGATCGAGCCGGCGAAGGCTGGCGATCTGAAGCGCCGTGCGCTTGCCTTCGGGCGCAGTCCGGAGGCGCTGAAAGTGCTGATGAACGTTACCGTCAGCGCCGAAATAACCGCCGCGCCGGACCTGTTTGCGGACAGGCTCGAAGAGTGCTTTCGCTCGAAAGCCTGCGACGGTTTCAACATCGCCATGCCCTTCACATCGGCGCTCGACGATTTCGTCGGTCTCGTGCTGCCGGAGCTTCGCCGCCGCGGCCTTGTCCGGTCCGGCTACAGCGCGGCGACACTGCGCGCCCATCTCGGGCTTGCAGGGGAGGATCGGCAATGAGCGCCGGTCGAGGCCAGATGAAGCTCGGCGCCTTCCTGTGGGCGACAGGCCACCACATCGCCGCCTGGCGCCATCCGCAGGCGCATGTCACGGCCGGCATCGACATCGACCATTACGTCCAGTTGGCGCGGACGGCGGAAGCAGCCAAGTTCGACATGATCTTCTGCGAGGACGCCGCCGGCGTGCGCGAGGCCAATGTCAACATCGCCAGCCAAACGTCGCGCTCGATCGGCTTCGAGCCGATAAGCCTGCTTGCCGCGCTCGCCGTCCAGACGGAGCGCATCGGCCTCGTCTCCACGGCGTCGACGAGCTATAACGAGCCTTACGGACTGGCGCGGACCTTCCTGTCGCTCGACCATCTGAGCGGTGGCCGAGCCGGCTGGAACCTCGTGACTTCGGCGAGCCAGATCGAGGCCGCCAATTTCGGCTCGACCGGACTGCGCCCACATGCGGACCGCTACGAACGCGCGCGCGAATTCGCTGCCGTGGTTACCGGCCTTTGGCGAGGCCAGGGTGGACACGAAGGCAGAAGTTTTTCGGTGCGCGACCCGCTCGATCTGCCGCGCTCGCCACAAGGTGCGCCGGTCATGGTTCAGGCAGGAGCGTCGGACGAGGGCCGCGATCTCGCCGCCCGGACCGCCGATGTGGTGTTCACTGCGGCGCAAACATTCGAGGAGGCAAAGGCCTTCTACGACGACCTCAAGGGACGGCTGGCGCCCCATGGGCGCGAGCCGGAGGACGTCAAGATCATGCCCGGCGTCGCGCCGGTCGTCGCGGCAAGCGAAGCGGAAGCCCGGGCAAAACATGATGAACTGCAGGAGCTGATACCGGACGATGTCGGCGTCGCGCTGCTTTCCAGCTATCTCAGCATATCCGATCTCGCGCGCTATCCCATCGACGGACCGCTGCCCGAGCTGCCGGCCAGCGAAGGCATGCAGAGCCGGCAGGCGCTCGTCATCGAGCAATCCCGCCGCGACAAGCTGTCCATTCGCCAGCTTGCCCGTCATTTCGCCGGCGCGCGCGGTCATTGGCGCGTCGTCGGAACTCCGGCCCAGATCGCCGACCAGCTCGAGGCACGCTTCGAGGGCGGCGCGGCAGACGGTTTCAACGTCATGCCATCCTATTTTCCCGGCGAACTCGAAGCCTTTGCCACGCTTGTCGTGCCGGAGCTGCAGCGGCGCGGGCTTTTCCGGAAGGATTATGAAGGTAGCACGCTGCGCGACCATCTGGGCTTGAAAACGCCGGCGTAAAACGACGAGCGGAACGAAAGTCGGAGATCGCCGTTTTGGGATGCTGTGCCGCGGCGATGAGGGCGTCTGCGCGCATATTCGATTGTCCATCCCAAACTTCGCCCTCTTTTCAAACCACGCGGACGCAACCGCCACAGGAGCCGATCATGGATGCCATCGCCACCCGCAATGACCTGCAATCCAATGCCAAGAAAGAGTGTATCGATCTTCTCAATGCCCGCCTCGCCGACGCCATCGATCTGGCCTTGATCACCAAGCAGGCGCACTGGAACGTCAAGGGACCGCAATTCATCGCCATCCACGAGATGCTCGACACGTTCCGCGAGGAGATCGACGGCCATGTCGACACCATTGCCGAGCGCGCCGTACAGCTCGGCGGCACGGCGCTCGGCACCTCGCAGGAGGTGTCGAAGGCGAGTATGCTGGAGGCCTATCCGACCGACATCCACAAGACCCGAGACCATCTGGCGGCGCTGATCGACCGCTATGCCGCGACCGCCAAGCGGGCACGCGCCGCGATCGACGAAGCGGCTGGCGCGGGCGACGCCGATACCGCCGACATCTTCACCGCCTATTCGCGCTCGCTCGACAAATTGCTGTGGTTCCTTGAGGCGCACACGCAGGAGAAGGAATAGCTCTTTTTGGACGGCGCTATTTGCTCGGCGCGCCGGGGTTCGATTAGAAATTCCTCTCGAACTTCGGCACCTCAAGCTTCACCCGGCGATTTAGCTCATCGTGTCCGCCCTGGAACGCGGTGTAGCCAATGCTGGTTTTCTTGGAACGAAGCTGGAAATCTCCTGTCCATTTGCGACCAGCCCATTCGATGTCTTCCCACCGAATAAATCGAGGCGGCATGAATGGCTGCCGGATTCCTATTCCCTCGACATTCCAAAAGACTACGCGAACATAAAAGAACCAAATCCACCCGATCAGGCTCAGACCAAAGCCAACCAGTAGACCAAAAATCCAGGGAAGTTGCTCGCTCGGTGTTTCGCTGTGTCCGGCAACCACAACGACCGCGATAAAGCCCGCAAGCAGGACCGCAAACACATGCACAAACCAGGTGGCGCGGAGTGTTTGCTCGCCGGCGTGTCGCGCAGCGGGCGTTCGCGATCCTATTGTAGACGCCAAGAAAACTGCAAAAGCAGCCAGAAGAGCTATGACAAGCTGTTTCATCAATATGCGCTGCTCGTGTTTTTCTCGGCCTTACGCGCCAACTGCTCCAGTCTTTCGTTCATAGCATCAAAAAGTCTGCGACGATGATGCGGTCGACCGACCACCGCCCGGTGATTGGGAATATTTTGGCCCGTCGACGGGTAAATAATACCTCGCCAATGCCGTTATGATTTCGGCCGCGGCGAGCGCTGCAATGACTTGCGGACGCTTGTCTTTCACCGCATCGCCGCCGATCGGCGAGACGAGGCGGGCAAATTCCGCCTCGCTTCCGTCCGCCGACTTAAGGAACCAGTTCCGGAACGTCGCCTTCTTGGTTCTGGAGCCGATCATGCCGACATAGGCGGCATCCCGGCGTTTCAGCGCCTCGGCGATGATCAGGAAGTCCAGCGCATGGTCATGTGTAAGGACGACGAAGGCGGATCCAGCCGGGGCTTCGCGCACCATTGCCTCAGGCATCGGCGTCAGGCTTGTTTCTACCGCTTCCGGCATGCCCTCCAGCGCCTCGGCTCGCGTCTCGACAACGACGACATGCACCGGCAGCAAGGCCATCGCGGAGGCCAGCGCTTGGCCGACATGGCCGCCGCCGAAGATGTAGACATGCGGTAGCTGCGCTTCCTCGGCTTCCGCCGCCGCAACCAGCTTGGCTTCAAGCGCGGGGTCGACCAGCCGGATCAGCAGCTCGACCCTGCCGCCGCAGCACTGCCCGATCTCCGGGCCGAGCGCGATGTCGAGGGTATCCCTCCCCCTTGAGGGGAGGGTGGCGGCGAAGCCGCCGGGTGGGGTCGCCGCGGCAGTGCTCGACGCGCTGGCGGTGCCTTCTGAGACGACTCCCTCTGGCCGCTTCGCGGCCATCTCCCCCTCAAGGGGGGAGAAAAGCATCTGCCGCGCTTTGTCGATCGCCATGTATTCGAGCTGGCCGCCGCCGATCGTGCCGAAAGTGGCCGATCCCGAGACGAGCATGAAGGCACCCGCCTCGCGCGGCGTCGAACCTTTTGTCCCGGCCACCTCAACTAAGGCGGCCCGGCCGGCACCGGCAAGAAAGGCTTTCAGGCTCTGCACTTTCGCGTTCATCATTCGCGTTCCCTATCGGGAAATATAGAGTTTTTCGGCCTGAATTGCACGTTTTCCGGGATTCAAGTGCCGGTCCTGGCTTCCCGCTTCAGCCGTTCGATCGCCAGCAGCACACGCTCCGGCGTGGCCGGCGGGTCGAGGCGCGGGCAGATCTTGTGGCTGGCAACGCTCGCAACTGCGTCCGACAGCGCATGCAGCACCGACATTGCGAGCGGAAAGGGCGGCTCGCCGACCGCCTTGGAGCGGTGCACCGTCGGCTCGCCTGCTTGCGCCCAGTCGGCCAAAGTCACATTAAAAATCTTCGGCCGGTCCGACGCGAGCGGGATCTTGTAGGTCGATGGCGCATGGGTACGCAGCCGCCCCTTGTCGTCCCACCACAGTTCCTCCGTCGTCAGCCAGCCCATGCCCTGGATGAAGCCGCCCTCGATCTGGCCGAGGTCGATGGCGCGGTTCAGCGAGCGGCCGGTTTCGTGCAGGATGTCGGTGCGCTCGACGACATATTCGCCGGTCAGTGTATCGACCGAGACTTCCGAGCACGCGGCGCCATAGGCGAAATAGTAGAAGGGATGGCCCTCGCCCTTGTCGCGGTCCCAATGGATTTTCGGCGTCTTGTAGAAACCCGCCGCCGAAAGCTGGATGCGCGCCATATAGGCCTGCCTGACGAGATCGGCGAAGGCGATCTCCTGGTTGCCGATGCGCACGCGGTTGGGCAAGAACAGCACCTGGTCGCGCGGCACCTGGTATCTCTCGACGGCGAAATTGATCAACCGGTCCTTGATCTGGCGGGCGGCATTCTGCGCCGCCATGCCGTTGAGATCGGAGCCGGAAGACGCGGCGGTGGCCGAGGTGTTCGGCACCTTGCCGGTCGTCGTCGCGGTGATCTTGACCTGATCGAGGTCGATCTGGAACTCTTCCGCCACGACCTGCGCCACCTTGACATAGAGGCCCTGCCCCATCTCGGTGCCGCCGTGGTTCAGATGCACCGAACCATCGGTATAGACATGCACCAGCGCGCCGGCCTGGTTGTAATGGGTGGCGGTGAACGAGATGCCGAACTTGACCGGCGTCAGCGCCAGTCCGCGCTTGATGAAGCGGCTGTTGGCATTGAAAGCATCGATGGTGCGGCGGCGCCTCGCATAGTCGGAACTCGCCTCCAGCTCGGCGACGATGCGGTGGATGACGTTGTCCTCGACCGTCTGGTGATAGGGCGTGATGTTGCGGTCGCTGGTGCCGTAGAAATTCTTCTTGCGGATTTCGAGCGGGTCCTTGCCGACGGCAAACGCGACTTCGTCGATGACGCGCTCGGCGCCGACCATGCCTTGCGGGCCGCCGAAGCCGCGAAAGGCGGTGTTCGATACCGTGTTGGTGTAGAGCGGCGCCGATTGCGCGTGCACCGCCGGCCAGAAATAGGTGTTGTCGCAATGGAACAGCGCGCGGTCAGTGACCGGGCCGGAGAGGTCGGCCGAGAAGCCGCAGCGCGCCGCGAACATGAAATCTACGCCCAGAATATTGCCCTCGTCGTCGAAGCCGACCTCGTAGTCGACGAGGAAATCGTGGCGTTTGCCGGTGGCGATCATGTCGTCGTCGCGGTCGGGCCGGATTTTCACGGCCCGATGATGTTTCTTCGCGGCGATAGCGGCCAATGCCGCAAACTGATTGCCTTGCGTTTCCTTACCGCCGAAAGCGCCGCCCATCCGGCGGATTTCCACCGTCACCGCGTGGCTCGGCACACCGAGCGCATGGCTGACCATGTGCTGGATTTCGCTCGGGTGCTGGGTCGAGGAATAGATGGTGACGTCGTGGTCCTCGCCGGGGATGGCCAAGGCGATATGGCCTTCGAGATAGAAATGCTCCTGGCCGCCTATGCGCATCTTTCCCTTCAGCCGGCGCGGCGCCGCCTTGATCGCAGCCGCTGCATCACCGCGCTTCAGCGTCAGCGGCGGCGTGACCAGCTTATCCATCCGTGGATCGAGCTCACCGACATCGGCGACGAACGGCAATTCCTTGTATTCGACCTTGGCCAGCCGCGTTGCACGGCGCGCCTGCTCGCGGGTTTCGGCAATGACGCAGAAGATCGGCTGGCCAAAGAATTGCACCTTGCCGTCGGCCAGCACCGGCTCGTCGTGACGGCCGGTCGGCGAAATGTCGTTCTCGCCTGGCACGTCGCTCGCCGTCAGCACGTCGATGACGCCGGGTACGGCGCGCACCGCCGAAAGGTCCATGCTGGTGATGGTGGCATGCGTCGCCGTCGAAAGCCCAAGGCAGCCATGCAGCGTGCCGGCCGGTTCCGGCATGTCGTCGATATAGACGGCCGTGCCACTGACATGCTTGTGCGCGGAATCATGGCGCTGGTCGGTGGCGACGCCGCCGGCGATTTTTTTTGCCTTCAGGTTTGGGGTGGCGTGCTTGTTCATCATGCCGCCTCGTGCCGTGATACCTGGATCGGCGCCCGGGTGCCGGTGGTTTCGGCAAAGAAGCGCAGCAGCAGGTTGCGCGCCGCCAGCGCCCGGTATTCGGCGCTTGCCCGCATGTCGGTCAGCGGCGTGAAATCGTCGGCATACGCGGCCATCGCCGCCTCGACCGTCGCTTCCGTCCAGGGCTTGCCAAGCAATGCCTTTTCGACGCCAAAGGCTCGCTTCGGCGTTGCCGCCATGCCGCCATAGGCGATGCGCACATCCGCCACCGTGCCATGCTCGGCGAGCTTCAGGAAAAACGCGCCTAGCGCTGCTGTGATGTCTTCGTCGCGGCGCTTGGTGATCTTGTAGACGGCAAATTTCGTCTCGCTACCCGGCACCGGAACATGCACGGCCTCGACGAATTCGCCGGGCTGCCGGTCCTGTCGGCCATAAGCGATGAAAAAATCCTCGAGTGGGATCGTCCGCAGCTTGTCGCCGCGGCGCAGCGTCAGGCGGGCACCGAGTGCGATCAGCGGCGGCGGCGTGTCGCCGATCGGCGAACCGTTGGCGATATTGCCGCCGATGGTGCCCATGTTGCGCACCTGATCGCCGCCGATTCGATCGAACAGCGGGCCGAGCGCCGGGATGCGTTTCGCCAGCGTCGAGAAGGCTTCGCTATAGGTGACACCGGCGCCGATCGAGACGACGCCCTTGTCCTCGGAAATCCCGCACAGACCATCGAGATTGCCGATGAAAACCGCCGGCGCAATATCGCGCATGTGCTTGGTCACCCAAAGGCCGACATCGGTCGAACCCGCGACGATAGTGGCGCCCGGCTCCTTGACGAGTACGCTGGCCAGATCGTCGGCATTGGCCGGCACGATCAGCCGCTTGTTGCCGGAGCCGATCTCGATGCGCGAACCGTCCTTCATCGCTTCGAGCTTGGTCGTGACTGCCTTGCGCTCCGCCGCCAACGGATCCTTTGCCGCAGTGCCGTAGCTGGAGATGGCACGTGCGGCGCGCATGATCGCCTCGTAGCCGGTGCAGCGGCAGAGATTGCCTTGCAGCGCCTTTTCGATGGCGGCGTCCGACGGCTCCGGCGCCCGCATCCACAGCGCATAAAGCGACATGACGAAACCCGGTGTGCAGAAGCCGCATTGCGAGCCGTGGAAATCGACCATTGCCTGCTGCACGGGGTGCAGTTTTTCTCCGTCGCCGCGCCGCAGATGCTCGACGGTCACGATATGACAGCCGTCGAGGGAGGCGAGGAAGCGGATGCAGGCATTGACGCTTTCATAGACCAGTGTTCCACCGGAGAGCCTGCCGACCAGCACGGTGCAGGCGCCACAGTCGCCCTCGGCGCAACCTTCCTTGGTGCCGCACAGCGAGCGGTCGAGCCGCAGCCAGTCGAGCAGGGTCTGGTCGGGTGCAACCGTGCTGAGCGCGACGTCCTCGCCATTGAGGATGAACCGGATTTCGTTGCGTGTCTTGATCCCGGCCATCTCAGCTTCCCCGGTAAGTCGAATAGCCGTACGGGGACAGAAGCAGCGGCACATGATAGTGAACCGGCTCGGCCATACCGAAGCGGATCGGCACATGGTCGAGGAAGGCCGGTTCCGGCAGTTTTGTCCCTTGCCGGCGCAGATAATCGCCAGCCGCAAAGACCAGCTCGTATTCGCCGGTACGGAATTCGGCGCCGGCAAGCAGCGGAGCATCGCAACGGCCGTCATCATTGGTGACGACCGTTTTCAGATGCGTCCGGGCCTGACCGTCAAGATGATAGAGCTCGATCGACAGACCGGCCGCCGGTTTGCCGGCCGCAGTGTCGAGGACGTGGGTCGTCAGGCGCCCGCCTTCGGCTTTCGACGTTTCCGCCACTGGCTGCTCCATTCCCTGCACAGTCGAACACTATTCATGAATTGTGCGCCAATTAAAGGCGATGCATAAGTCCCGGTCGAGCGGAGCGCGACAAAAACACTTTCAAAAATTTCGGGGGAATGCGCAGGCACTCCTTTCGACTATCCTGATCACAATTCCGGCAGGAGCGAGAATGCGTTACGAACGAGACATGCGGGGCTATGGAGCCAATCCGCCGGATCCGAAATGGCCCGGCGGGGCGCATGTCGCGGTGCAGTTCGTCGTCAATTACGAAGAGGGCGGCGAGAATTGCGTCCTCCACGGCGACAAGGCTTCGGAGGCTTTCCTGTCGGAGATCGTCGGCGCCGCGCCCTGGCCCGGCCAGCGCCACTGGAACATGGAATCGATCTACGAATACGGCGCCCGAGCCGGCTTCTGGCGATTGCTGCGCCTGTTCAGCGAGGCACAGGTGCCGGTCACCTGCTACGGCGTCGCCACGGCCCTGGCGCGTTCGCCCGATCAGGTTGCGGCGATGCAGGAGGCCGGCTGGGAGATCGCCTCGCACGGGCTGAAATGGATCGACTACCGCGACCATACGCCAGAAGACGAGCGCCGCGACATGGAAGCGGCGATCCGGCTGCATTATGAGGTCACAGGCGCGCGGCCGACCGGCTGGTACACCGGGCGCACCTCGATCAACACGGTGCGGCTGGCGGCGGAAGAGGGCGGCTTCGACTATGTGTCGGACACCTATGACGACGAACTGCCCTACTGGTTCGAGCACGTGGCGCCGGATGGCACGGCGAAACCGCAGCTGATCATCCCCTACACGCTCGACGCCAACGACATGCGCTTTGCCACGCCGCAAGGCTTCAACTCGGGCGACCAGTTCTTTGCCTATCTCAGGGATAGTTTCGATACGCTCTATGCCGAGGGCAAGGCAGGACGGCCGCGCATGATGAACATCGGCCTGCACTGCCGCCTCGTCGGCCGGCCGGGCCGGGTCGCGGCACTGAAGCGCTTCATCGACTACGTCAAATCACACGACAAGGTCTGGCTGGCACGGCGCATCGACATCGCAAAACATTGGCAGGAGACGCATCCGTTCCGGTTGCCGGCGCTGCGCCCGTCGAAAATGGAATTCGAGGCCTTCGTCCATACATTTGGCGGCGTGTTCGAGCATTCGCCGTGGATTGCCGAGCGCGCTTATGAGCTGGAGCTCGGCCCGGCGCATGAAAGTGCCGGCGGCCTGCACAATGCGCTCTGCCGCGTCTTTCGCGCGGCAAGCGAGGCCGATCGGCTTTCCGTGCTCAATGCGCATCCCGACCTTGCCGGAAAACTGGCGCAGGCCAAGCGGCTGACGGCGGAATCGTCGAGGGAACAGGCTTCGGCCGGCCTCGACGCGCTGACCGACAAGGAGCGCGAGCTGTTCGCAAAACTCAATGCCGCCTACGTCACCAGTTTCGGTTTCCCCTTCATTATTGCGGTGAAAGGCAAGACCAAGGGGGAGATCCTGGCCGAGTTCGAGGCGCGTATTGGCAACAGCCACGATGTCGAATTCGAAACCGCCTGCAGACAGGTCGAGCGCATCGCGCTGCTTCGTCTCAAGGACATGCTTCCGCAATAGGCTTTGGCTGCCGCGATAGGCCTTGGCGTCCGCAACAGGCTTGAATTTATGGATATGATGAAAATGGCCGAGCGAACCTATTATGCGCCGCAGGGCGGACATCCCGGCCAGAGCGAATTGCTGACCGGCCGCGCTGTGTTCACACAGGCCTATGCCGTCATCCCCAAGGGCGTGATGCAGGACATCGTCACCAGCGCCTTGCCGTTCTGGGATGGGACACGCGTCTGGGTGCTGTCGCGGCCGCTGTCGGGTTTTGCCGAGACGTTTTCGCAATATATCGTCGAGCTCGCGCCTGGCGGCGGCAGCGACCACCCTGAGCTTGACGCCGCCGCCGAAGGTGCGCTGTTCGTGGTCGAAGGCGAGCTAAGCGTTTCGCTTGCCGGCAAGAAACATAGCTTAAGGCCGGGCGGCTTTGCCTTCCTGCCGCCGGCGAGTGGGTGGACGGTGCACAATGAAAGCGGCGCCGCCGTCCGCTTCCACTGGATCCGCAAGACTTATGATTCAGTCGACGGCATCGAGCCGCCGCAAGCGTTCTTCGTCAACGAACAGGACATCGCGCCGACGCCGATGCCGGGTACCGAAGGCCGATGGGCGACCACGCGCTTCGTCGATCCGGCCGACATGCGCCACGACATGCATGTCACCATCGTCACGCTCGAGCCGGGCGCGGTCATTCCTTTCGCCGAGACGCATGTCATGGAGCACGGGCTTTATGTGCTGGAGGGCAAGGCGGTCTATCGTCTCAACCAGGACTGGGTCGAGGTCGAGGCTGGCGATTATATGTGGCTGCGCGCCTTCTGCCCGCAGGCTTGTTATGCCGGCGGGCCAGGCAAATTCCGCTATCTCCTCTACAAGGACGTCAACCGCCACGCCAAGCTTGGCAGCGCCGGCGTCGCGAGACCTACACCATGACCCGCATCGTCGCGCGGCCGCTGACCCGCGAGAATTTCGCCGAATTCGGCGACGTCATCGATATGGGCGGCGACAACCATTATCCGATCAATGGCGGCAAGGCCGAGCGCTACCATGACCTCGCCACCGCGGAAGCACGAGGGCCGAATGCGCGCGTGCTGATCTCGATGGTGCGTGGCACGCACTATGAGCTGCCGTTGAAGCTTACCATGGTGGAGCGCCATCCGTTTGGCAGCCAGGCCTTCATCCCGCTGTCACCACGGCCGTTCCTGGTCGTCGTCTGCCATGACGGCGAGGAGGGCCCGGGCGAGCCGCATGCCTTCATCACCGCGCCCGGGCAAGGCATCAACTATCCGCGCAATCTGTGGCACGGCGTGCTGACGCCGATCGGCGAGCCGCAGGACTTCCTGGTCGTCGACCGTGGCGGTGACGGCTCCAACCTCGAAGAGTGCCACTTCTCGCACGCCTACGAGATTCATCTTCCCGATGGGAGCCGGTGATGGCTGACATTTCGCTGATCGACCGCCTGCTCGATGTCATAGAGCACGACATCGTGCCGAAGACGGCCGAGGGCGTCGCGCATGGCAACAAGTTGTTCGGCGCGGCGATCCTGCGCAAGGACGACCGTTCGCTGGTGCTTGCCGAAACCAACAACGAGACCGAAAACCCGCTCTGGCACGGCGAGGTGCATTGCCTGAAGCGCTTCTACGAAATGCCTAAAGCCGAACGCGTCGACACCAAGGAGGCTATCTTCCTCTCCAGCCACGAGCCCTGCTCGCTCTGCCTGTCGGCGATCACCTGGACCGGCTTCGACAATTTCTTCTATCTGTTCAGCCACGAGGACTCGCGCGACAGCTTCGACATCCCGCACGATTTGAAGATCCTGAAAGAGGTCTTCACCCTCGATCCCGGCGGCTACAATGCCGAGAATGCCTATTGGAAGAGCTTTTCGATCCGCAAATTGGTGCGCTCGCTGCCCGACCCCGAGCGCGGTCGGCTGGAAGCGCGCATCCACACAATATCAGCGCGCTATGACGAATTGTCCGGCGCCTATCAGGCCGGCAAGGACGAAAACGACATTCCGCTGAATTGACGCGGATTGACCAGCCGAATTCGTTGACTGGCCCATGACGCGCTCTCACGGGCTCCATCATCTGGCGCTCCTGGAGTTCGCCCGCATGAAAATCGTCACTGAATTCCCCCGAAAGATCGTCGAATTTCCGGATATGAGGATCATCATGCCGGACGGCTGCCGGCTGTCGGCGCGGGTGTGGATGCCGGCCGATGCTGCCGACGACCCAGTGCCGGCAATCCTCGAACACCTGCCCTATCGCAAGCGCGACGGCACGATCTATCGTGATCAGCTGACGCATCCCTATTTTGCCGGCCACGGCTACGCCTCGATCCGCGTCGACATGCGCGGCAATGGCGATTCCGAAGGGCTGATGGACGACGAATATTCCGAGCAGGAATTGCAGGACGCTTGCGACGTCATCGCCTGGGCGGCGGACCAGCCCTGGTGCAACGGCAATGTCGGCATGATGGGCATTTCGTGGGGCGGCTTCAACTGCCTGCAGGTGGCGTCTAAGCAGCCGCCGGCGCTGAAGGCGGTCATCAGTCTCTGTTCGACGGTCGACCGCTATGCCGACGACATCCACTACAAGGGCGGCTGCCTGCTGATCGAGAATTTCGGCTGGGCCTCGACCATGCTGTCCTATTCGTCAAGGCCGCCGGATCCGTTGCTGGCCGGCGACAACAGATGGCGCGACCTGTGGCTGACCAGGCTGGAGAACCAGCCCTTCCTGGCACCGCTGTGGCTGAAGCACCAGCATCGCGATGCCTATTGGAAGCGCGGCTCGATCTGCGAGGACTATTCCGCCATCCATGCCGCGGTGCTGTCGATCGGCGGCTGGCATGACGGCTATCGCAATACGATTTCCCATCTCGCCGCCAACATCCAGGCGCCGGTCAAGGGCATCGTCGGCCCGTGGATCCACAAATACCCGCATTACGCCGCGCCCGAACCGCGCATCGGCTTCCTGCAGGAGGCCTTGCGCTGGTGGGACCGCTGGCTGAAGGACATCGACACCGGCGTCGAGGCCGACCCCGCCTACCGCGCCTATGTCATGGACAGCGTGCGTCCGGCGCGCTGGCATCCCGAGCGGCCGGGCCGCTGGGTCGCTGAATCGGAATGGCCGTCACCCAACATCAAGACGCAAGAGGTTGAGCTTATCGCTGAAGGCAACCACGCTATCGTCGTTTCGCCGCAAAGCTGCGGCCTCGCCGGCGGCGAATATTTCCCCTTCACCTTTGGACCGGAACTGCCGGGTGACCAGCGCCCCGACGATGCGCTGTCGGTGTGTTTCGACCAGCCGGTGCTGACCGAAACGGTCGACATTGTCGGTGCTCCCGAAGTTGTGGTCAGGGTCTCGTCGGACCGGCGCCAGGCGAACATCGCGGTTCGGCTGTGCGACGTCCATCCGGACGGGGCATCGGAGCTGATCTCGTACGGCGTGCTCAACCTGACGCATCGCAACTCGCACGAATTTCCCGAAGCGCTGGTGCCCGGCGAAACCGTCAGCGCCCGGGTGGTGCTCGACCAATGCGCCTATCGCGCGCCGGCCGGCCACCGCTTGCGCGTTGCCATCTCCAACAGCTATTGGCCGATGATCTGGCCGTCGCCGGAGCCGGTCCGGCTGGAATTGTCGGCCGCGACATTGATGCTGCCGCTGCGCCCGCCGGCGACAGGCGATGAGGTCACCTTCCCCGCCCCCGAAAGCGCCACGCCCTGGGCAACCGAAACGGTCCGCGCCGCCAATTCCGAGCGTCATGTCGATCGCGACGAAAAGACCGGAATGACCACGCTTTCCATCGTCGACGATTTTGGCGAGGTGCGCGACCTGGGGCATGGCCTCGCCAATGGCAGCGTCGCCAGAGAGACATGGGCGATCCATCCCGACAATCCGCTGTCAGCGTCGGGCAAGACGCATTGGACCCAGACGCTGTCGCGAAATGAATGGTCGGTGCGCACCGAAACCTTCGCCGAAATGCGCTCCGACGCGCAAAGCTTCATGGTTAGCGCCAGAATCGAAGCCTACGAAGGCGAAAAACTGGTCTTCGAGCGCAACTTCGAGGAGAAAATCCCGCGCGCATTGCTTTGAGCGCTTATAGCGATTGGTCCAATTGCGACGCACGATTTACGCCACGGCATGTCGCATTCGGTCTTGCTTACGGCTTTCCCTTACGGTCATTATTCTCCCGATAGAAATGAGAAAAACGACCATAAGGTCGGACCAACAGAGTGAGGAACTCAACATGTCGAACGAACTGGAATATCTGAGCCGGCGCGTTGCGTCCGGCAAGCTGAGCCGTCGCGATTTTCTCGGCCGGGCGGCAGCGCTCGGTGTCACCGCAACCTTCGCCAACTCGCTGCTTTCAAACGCGGCGCGTGCCGCAGGCCCGGTCAAGGGCGGCACGCTGAAGGCCGGCCTGGTCGGCGGCTCTTCGGCCGACAGCCTCGATCCGGCCCTGTTCCTGACCCAGGTGCCGTTCGCCTTCGGCAAGATGTGGGGCGAACTGATCGTCGAGCTTTCCCCGGAAGGCACTCTCGAGAACCGCATCGCCGAGGAGATCGGCTCGTCGGACGACGCCAAGACCTGGACGCTGAAAATCCGTGACGGCGTCGAATTCCACAATGGCAAGACGGTGACCGCCGAGGACGTGGCCGCCACGCTCGAACGTCATTCGGACGAAAAGTCGAAGTCCGGCGCACTCGGTTACATGAAGGGCATCGAGAGCATCAAGGTCAGCGGCAAGGAAGTCGTTCTGACGCTGAAGGAGGCCAATGCCGACCTTCCTTATCTGCTCAGCGACTACCACCTGATCATCCAGCCGAACGGCGGCAAGGACAAGGCCGACGCCGGCATCTCGGCCGGGCCTTACAAGGTCACTACCAACGAGCCTGGCGTGCGTCATGGCGGCGAGCGTTTCGCCAACTACTGGCAGAGCGACAAGATGGGCCATGCCGACCAGGTCGAGGTCATCGTCATTAACGATGCCACGGCGCGGACGGCCGCCCTGCAGGGCGGACAGGTCAACATGATCAACCGCGTCGAGCCGAAGATCGTCGACCTGATCAAGCGTCTACCCGGCGTCACCATCCGCAACCATGCCGGCCCTGGCCACTACGTCTTCATCATGCACTGCAACACCGCGCCATTCGACAATAACGATCTGCGTATGGCGCTGAAGCTGGCGATCGACCGCGAGGAGATGCTCGACAAGATCCTCAGAGGCTACGGCTCGCTCGGCAACGACTTCCCGATCAATGCGGCATACCCGCTGTTTTCCGATGATATCGAGCAGCGCAAATACGATCCCGACAAGGCAAAGTTCCACTTCAAGAAGTCGGGCCATGACGGCTCAATCTTGCTCAGAACATCGGACGTCGCCTTCCCGGGCGCTGTCGACGCCGCGCAGCTCTATCAGCAGAGCGCGGCCAAGGCCGGCATCACGCTGGAGATCAAGCGCGAGCCGGGCGACGGCTACTGGAACGAAGTCTGGAACAAGCAGCCCTTCTGCGCGTCCTACTGGGGCGGACGCTCGACGCAGGACCAGATGTATTCGACTGCCTACCTGTCGACGGCCGACTGGAACGATACGCGTTTCCTGCGTCCGGATTTCGACAAGATGGTGCTGGCGGCACGCGCCGAGCTCGACAACACCAAGCGCAAGGCGATGTATCGCGACATGGCGATGCTCGTTCGCGACGAGGGCGGCCTCATCCTGCCGATGTTCAACCAGTTCATCGACGCGACGGGCGCCAAGGTTGCCGGCTGGGTCGACGATCCGCATCAGGAGCTGATGAACGGATACGCTCTGGCAAAGTGCTGGCTCGAAGCCTGAGCCCGGCCTTGCGGATATGTCCTCACCCATCGTGAAACTTGTGGCCCAGCGCATCGCGCTGGGCATTCTGCTGCTGTTGGCCGTTTCGGTCCTGATCTTCGCCGGCACCCAAATCCTGCCCGGCGACGTCGCGCAAGCTATCCTCGGACAGTCGGCGACCCCGCAGTCGCTCGCCAATCTGCGCGAGCAGCTCGGTCTCAACGATCCGGCCTATATCCGCTATTTCCGCTGGCTCGGCGGCGTGCTCACCGGCAATCTCGGCACGGCGATGTCGAGCGGGCAAGATATTGCGACCTCGATCAAGGGGCGGCTGTGGAATACGTTGTTCCTCGCCTTCTGGGCGGCGATCGTGGCGGTGCCACTGGCGATCATCCTCGGCCTGATCGCAGTGCGCTACCGCAATGGCTGGGTCGACAAACTGATTTCCGGATTGGCGCTCGCCTCGACGTCCTTTCCCGAATTCTTCATCGGTTATGTGCTCGTCTATTTCTTCGCCGTGAAGTACCAGATCTTCCCGGGCATCTCGACCGTCTATGACGGAATGCCTTTCGGCGAACGCATTCTGGCGATCACGCTGCCGGCGGCGGCGCTGACCCTGGTGGTGCTCGCCCATATGATGCGCATGACGCGCGCCGCGATCCTCAACGTCATGCAGTCTGCCTATGTCGAGACGGCGGAGCTCAAGGGGCTGTCGGCCTTCGCCGTCATTCGCAGGCATGCCTTTCCCAATGCGATTGCACCTATCATCAACGTCGTCATGCTCAACCTCGCCTACCTGATCGTCGGCGTTGTCGTCGTCGAAGTGATCTTCGTCTATCCAGGCATGGGGCAGTATCTCGTCGACCACGTCACCAAGCGCGACGTGCCGGTGGTGCAGGCGGTGGGGCTGATCTTTGCCGCCGTTTACATCAGCCTGAACATCATCGCGGACATAGCGGCGATCGTCGCCAACCCGCGCCTCAGACATCCGAAATGAGGGGGCGGGTATGCTCGTCATAAAACGCATCCCCATCCCGGCGCTGATCGGGCTAGTGCTGACGGCATTGTTCGTGCTGGCGGCGATCTTCGCGCCATGGATCGCGCCGCATGGAAATGGCGAGATCATCGGCGATGTCTGGGAACCAATGTCGGCGACGCATTGGCTGGGCACCGACAATCTCGGCCGTGATCTGTTGTCGCGCATGATTTACGGCGCCCGCATCACCCTGTTCATCGCGGTGCTGGCGACGGCGCTGTCGTTCTCGCTCGGTGCCATCCTCGGCTTCTCGGCCGCGGTGTTCGGCGGCTGGTTCGACACGCTTCTGTCGCGTCTCGTCGATCTCCTGATGTCGATCCCGACATTGATTATGGCGCTTGTCGTGCTGTCGGTGCTGCCATCCAATTTGGTGACGCTGATCTTGGTCATGGGCGTTCTGGATTCGACCCGCGTCTACCGCCTGTCGAGGGCGGTCGCCGTCGACATCAACGTCATGGATTATGTCGAGGCGGCCAAGCTGCGCGGCGAAGGCAGCGGTTGGATCATCTTCCGCGAGATCCTGCCCAATGCGCTGTCGCCGCTGGTTTCTGAACTCGGCCTGCGTTTCATCTATGCCGTACTGTTCCTGTCGACGCTCTCCTTCCTCGGCCTTGGCGTGCAGCCGCCTAGCGCCGATTGGGGCGGCATGGTCAAGGAAAACAAGGACGGCATCGTCTTCGGCATAGCCGCCGCCCTCATTCCGGCGGCGGCGATCGCCGCACTGGCGATTTCCGTCAATCTGGTCGCCGACTGGGTGCTCAACCGCACGACAAGCCTGAAGGGAGGACGCGGGTAATGGCTGACAAGCAACCGAAGCCCGGGCAACCGAAGCCCGGGCAACCGAAGTCCGGCGTGCTGCTCGACATTCGCAATCTGCGCATCGAGGCCACGGTATATCCGCCGGGTGAGGCGCCGAAGAACATCGTGCTGGTGCACGATGTCTCGCTGACGCTGGAGAAGGGCAAGGTGCTTGGCCTGATCGGCGAGTCCGGCGCCGGCAAATCGACCATCGGCCTGTCGTCGATGGGCTACGGCCGCGGCGGCGTGCGCATCACCGGCGGCGAGGTCATCCTCAATGGCCGCGACATCCTGAAGGGCGGCAACGAAGGGTTTCGCAAATTGCGCGGCCGCGAGGTCTGCTATGTCGCGCAATCGGCGGCAGCCGCTTTCAATCCGGCGCACAGGCTGATGGACCAGGTGGTCGAGGCAGCACTCCTGCACGGCACGGCGACGCGGGCCGAAGCCGAAAAGCGCGCCGTGGCGCTGTTCAAGAAGCTCAGCCTGCCGAACCCCGAAAGCATCGGCGAGCGCTTCCCCCACCAGGTCTCGGGCGGTCAGCTGCAGCGCGTGATGACGGCAATGGCGCTGTGCTCGGAACCCGACCTGATCGTCTTCGACGAGCCGACCACGGCGCTCGACGTGACGACGCAGATCGACGTCTTGGCGGCGATCAAGGATGCCATCCGCGACACGCATGTCGCGGCGCTCTACATCACTCACGACCTTGCCGTCGTCGCCCAGGTCTCGGACGAGATCATGGTGCTGCGCCACGGCCGGCTGGTCGAATGGGGCGGCACCCGCCAGATCATCAAGGAGCCGCGCCAGGAATACACCAACGCGCTGGTTTCGGTGCATGAGATCGAACACCAGGAGCAGAAGCCTGGCACGAGCCCGTTCCTGTCGGTCAAGAACATCACCGCCGCCTATGGCCGCAGTCACATCAAGGTGCTGAAGAACGTCTCGATCGATATTTTCCCCGGCCAGACGCTGGCGGTGGTCGGCGAGTCCGGCTCCGGCAAATCGACACTGGCGCGCGCCATCACCGGCCTCTTGCCGCCCGAACAAGGCACCGTCACCTTCGACGGACGGCCGCTCGCCAACCGGCTTGCCGACCGGCCGAAAGAGGATCTTCGCCAACTGCAGATGATCTACCAGATGGCCGACGTGGCGATGAACCCGCGCCAGACGGTCGGCACCATCATCGGCCGGCCGCTGGAATTCTATTTCGGTCTGCGCGGAAGGCAACGTGACGCCCGTGTCGCGGAACTGCTCGACAAGATCGAAATGGGCAAAGGCTATGTCGACCGCTATCCGGCCGAGCTTTCGGGCGGCCAGAAGCAGCGCGTCTGCATCGCCCGCTCGCTCGCCGCAAAGCCGAAGCTGATCATCTGCGACGAGGTGACCTCGGCGCTCGATCCGCTGGTCGCCCACGGCATACTGGAGCTGCTCCTCGGGCTGCAGAAAGAGGAAAACGTCGCCTATCTGTTCATCACCCACGACCTGGCCACGGTCAAGTCGATCGCCGATTCAATCGCCGTGATGTATCGCGGCGAAGTGGTGCGCTACGGCGCCAAGAGCACCGTGCTGACGCCACCCTTCGATGCCTACACCGATCTTTTGCTATCGTCGGTGCCAGAAATGGAGATCGGCTGGCTAGAGAAAGCGATCAAGGGACGGCGCATGGCCAGCGCGGGGAACTAGCGGGCCGCCCTTTGCGCCCGACGATCCTGTCCGGGCGTGGATTGAACGGCAGGCCCGCCCTGACTTTTCCGATTAAGCCGCATGGAGGCGCCCTTGGCGCTCAACACAAAACTATTGCTCATCATCCTCGACGGCGTGCCTTACCGGAACTGGCGACGGCTGATGGGCAATCTCGAAGGCTGGGTGCAATCAGGCGAAGCCCGCGTGTGGAAGATGCGCTCCGTGCTGCCGTCGACCTCGGCATCCTGCTATGCCTCGATCCACACCGGCGTGCCGCCTCAAGTGCACGGCATCCTGTCCAACGAGAACCGGTTTCGCGTCGAACAGCCGGACATCTTTTCCGAAGTCAGCAGGGCCGGCGGCAAGACCGGTGCGGTCACCCACTCCTACTGGTCCGAATTCTTTCGGGCCTATCCGTTCGACCTGGTCGAGGACATGGAGTTCGACCAGCCGGGCAGGCCGATCAGCCATGGCCGGTTCCACACCATGACCGGCTACAATGCCAGGAACCAGATGACGCCGAGCGACGTCGACCTGTTCGCGACGTTGACCATGCTGACCAGGCGATACGGCATCGACTACGGCATCCTGCACAGCTGTACTCTGGACTCGATGGGCCACCGCTTCGGCCATGACTGCCACGAGATGGATCATGCCGTCTATGCAATGGACGCCATGCTCGCCGGCTTTCTGCCAGGCTGGCGGGAAGCCGGCTACGAGGTGATCGTCACCGCCGATCATGGCCAGACCGATCGCGGCCATCATGGCGGCCACGACGAGGAGATGCAGGATTTCGCACTTTACTACTTCGGATCCGGCGAGGGTCCGGAAGCCAATACGCTGCTCGATCAGCTGCAGCTCGCGCCGACGGTGCTTGCGCGCCTCGGCGTGCCGGTGCCGGCGACAATGAAGGCAAAGCCGTTCCTGAGCTGAGCGCGCGCCCTCTTCTCCCTCTGGCAACGCTCCCGCTCTTCAGTTAGCCTCCGCAAATATACGGGCGGATGCGGTGAACCTTTTTGGGCCGATCAGCGACAGAGCAGGCAGGAGCCAGGCGGCTCGACCGGCGATGACGGCCGCGGAGACCGATCGCGCGCTTGTCGAGCGGGTCGCGAAAGGCGACCGTGCCGCCGTGCGGCTCCTCTTCATGCGCCACCACGCGCGGGTCTACCGCTTCGTGGCACGCCAGACGGGATCGGAACTGATGGCCGACGATATCGCGAACGAGGTGTTCCTCGAACTCTGGCGGCAGGCACCGGCCTTCGAGGGGCGCTCGGAGGTCTCGACATGGCTGCTCGGCATTGCCCGCTTCAAGGCGCTGTCCCTGCTGCGCAAGAAGAAGGAAGACTGGATCGACGACGATGACGCGGCCCAGGTCGCCGACGGCGCCGACACGCCGGAAGTCGTGACGATGAAGGAAGACAAGGCCGCCGCCTTGCGACGCTTTATCGATGCCATGCCGGAAGAGCACCGCACGGTGATCGACCTTGCCTATTATCACGGGCAATCGGTGAGCGAGATCGGCGAGGTACTCGGCATCCCGGTCGCAACCGTCAAGACCAGGATGTTCTACGCCCGCAAGAAACTCGGCGAAGCCCTCAAGGCCGCCGGTTACGACAGGGGGTGGCCATGAGCGCCGCTGAAAAAATGTCACGCCGCGACGAAATGGAAATGCTGCTGCCGTTTTATCTGAACGGCTCGCTGGAGGGCACCGAGCTCGAAGCCATCGAGGAATGGCTGGCGAGCGATCCGGCGGCGATGGCCGCACTAGGCGAGGCCGAGGCCGAATTCTCCGGCACCGCTGCCGCAAACGAGGCAATCCGCCCGCCGGCCGATGCGCTCAGCCGCTTTGCCAAGGCGCTCGACGCCGAGGCCGGCCCGTCCCGCGCGCCTGCGGCATCGTCCTGGCTGGCGCAAGCCTGGAGCCGCTTCATGGCGGTGCCCGCCGGCGTCGCCTGGGCCGCGGCCGCGGTGCTGCTGGCCCTGGTCGTAGCGCAATCCTTTGTGCAGACCGGCAACAGAGGTGGCGATTTCGAGATTGCCGGATCGGAGGACGATCTGGCCAAAATGCCGTTTGCCCTTGTGAAGTTCAAACCGGATGCGAAGCTGTCCGACATCATCGCTTTTCTCGACCAGAACCAGTTGAAGATCGCCGGCGGGCCGACCGCCGACGGTGTCTTCCGCCTCGGCGTTCCGGCCAAGACCGCCGCCGACTATCAGAAGCTGCTTGGCCTTATTGCCGCCCAGCCTTTCACCGAAGCTGCGCTGGAGGGAAGGAAACCGGCTGATGGCGGCTAAGGCGGTCATTCGATTGACGGCAGCGATGACAATCTTCGCCGCGTCCGCAATGGCGCAGACCAATGACCCGAACCTCACCCAGGCTGAGATCGACTGCCTGAACCGGGGAAATGCTGCCAACGCCGACTGCGCCAAGGATGGCGGCGCCGTGAAGGATGGCGGCAAAGCGCTGGCTCCTGGAATAACGGGCGCGGTGTTTCTTCCGGACTTGATTTTCGACCTGTTCCCCAATCCTGCCGTAGTCACCGAGGCGCCTATACCTCCTGGCAATACTGCAACCCCACCCGCCGTCGCGCCGGCAATACAGGCTGCCGCGCCGGGCGGTCCGGTCGTAGCACCCACCGATCTTGTCGCAACCGAGCCGCCGCGCGCCGTGATCGGCGATTTCGTGCCCGACGAGGTGCTGGTCACGGTCAATGGCGATGCCGGCGCGGTCCAGCAGATCGCGGCCTCGTTCGGCCTCGAGATACGCTCGCAGCGGCAGTCGCGGCTGCTCGGCAACACGCTGGTGCGCTTCGGCATTCCCGATGGCCGCCCGGTCGGCGTCGTGCTGGCGCAACTTGCCGCCGACGGCCGTACTTTGCGGCGTGAGGCCAACCACGTCTACTCGCTGCAGCAGGCGGCCAGCATCGTCAATTATGCGTTCGAGCGCATTGCGCTCGATGCCGACAAAGCCAGCGGCGAGAATGTGCGCGTCGGCGTCATCGACACCGGCATCGATGACGGCAATCCGGCGCTCTCCGGCGTCATCGCCGGGCAGTTCGATGCCATGCCCGACGTGCCGATCAAGGCGCGCGACCACGGCACTTCGGTCGATGGACTGATTGCCGGCACCGGCGCGTTCAAAGGCATGGCGCCGGGTGCCAGGATCTATCACGCCCGCGCCTTCGAGGGCGGCAAGTCGACCATGGACGTCATCCTTTCGGCGCTCGACTGGGCGGCGGAGCAGGATGTCCGCATCATCAATATGAGCTTCGTCGGTCCGAAGAACGACCTGCTCGGCATCGCCTGCCGCAATGCGCGCGCGTTTGGCATCGTGCTGGTTGCGGCCGCCGGCAATAACGGACCGAAGGCGCCCTATGGTTATCCGGCCGCCTTCGACGGCGTGATGGCGGTGACGGCCACCGATGCCAAGGACGGGCTGATGCCGCAGGCCAATCGCGGCGCCTATGTCTTCATCTCCGCTCCCGGCGTCGAGATGGTGGCGCCGAGCGGCGCCGGCTCGGACGTGGTGACCGGGACGTCCTTCGCCGCAGCGATCGTGACCGGCGCCGTCGCCAACCTGTTCCATGCCGCACCCGACCGTTCGGCCGACTGGGTCGAGAAAGCACTTGCCGTCACCGCAAGGGATCTCGGCGCGAAGGGGCGGGACAATGATTTCGGCTTTGGCCTGCTGAATACCAAGGCGGCCGAGGCGGCGAAGGAATAGCCCGCTCAAGTCGCGTTTTGCTGAGGACGTAGCAGAAAATAGAATGCGGCGATGTGCGTTATCATCAGCAGCGGTACGTAGATGATCGGGATCGCGTAGGTGGCGCCCAGTTCGCCTGCGCGTGCAGGAAGGCCGATCTGAATGGCGTGGTAATAGTCGACGATGAGGTCGACCGTCCCTGCGACATTGAAGGCGACGACCAACGGCCAGAAGAGCGGGCGTATCCTCACCGTGAGCAGCGCCAGCATGGCCAGCACGCCAGTCGCGAAATCGCCGTAGGCGGCGAATACGGCGAAGTCGGTGGGCAGATTGGGGCTTACGACACCTGGAACCATGAAGACGAGCCCGAAGAAGCGGAAGCTGTGCAGCGTGGCGATGGCGCGTTGCGCCGCGACCCGGTCCATCGACCTGAGCCACGGCAAACCGTACGCGCCGAAGCAAAGCAGCCACGCGACATAGCCGAGAGCAAGATGGGTTTGGAACACCATTTCCGTGGACATTTGGCCTTCTCTCAACAGTTGATTCACGCGGCTTTAAGCCCGCTACCGCAATTCGACTATCCGGTGTAATCACAACAACCTATGAAGCAGAACTACACAGTCCGACATGGTGCGCTGGAGGGCATCGAGGCGTTCCTGGCCGTCGCCAGGCGCCGTAACTTCCGCCGTGCCGCCGCCGATCTCGGCGTGACGCCATCCGCCGTGAGCCAAGCGGTGCGCGCGCTGGAAGCCCGCCTGGGCACGCCGCTGTTCGTCCGCACGACGCGGAGCGTTGGTTTAACCGAGCCTGGCCAGCGATTCCTCGACCGGGCCGGCCCTGCATTCGAGGAGATCGTCGCGGCCGGCGAGGCTGCCCGCGATATCGGCCAGCGGCCGACCGGTCTGCTGCGCCTGTCTGTGCCCCGCGCCATCGTGCCGCTGATGCTGGAGCCGCTGCTCGCGTCGTTCTGCCAAGCCTATCCTGAGATCGAACTGGAGATCGCCGTGAGCGACCAGATGGTCGATCTGGCGACCGGCGGGTTCGATGCCGGTATCCGCCTCGGCCAGCTCATCGCCGCCGACATGGTCGCGGTGCGGCTGACCCCGCCGTTCTCGTTCGTGGTCGTCGGCAGCCCTGACTATCTCGAGCGCTACGGCCGTCCCGAGCGTGTCGACGACTTGCGCCACCATGCCTGCTTACGCTTGCGCCGCTCGAATGGCGCTATCGCGCCCTGGTCCTTCATCGACGGCAACGGCGCAATCGAAGCGGTCGTCTCAGGCCCGCTGATTGCGCACGACTATTCGACATTGGTCGGGGCTGCGATGCGGGGCGTCGGGCTGGCGCAGACACCGCGACCACTCGCCGAAGGTCTGATAGCCGAAGGAAAACTCCAGTCGGTGCTGGACAGCGTCGCCACGACGACGCCGGGTGTCTTCCTTTATCATCCCGGCAAGCGCCAAGTCCTGCCGAAGCTGCGCGCCTTCATCGATCACCTCAAATCCGCGGCCTGAGACCAGGACGCACTCGCTGGTGCTGGCCAACAGCCGCCAAGAGTCGACCTCGGCCGTTCAGAGTGATTGCCTCTAGGCCGGCGCGCCGGCGACCGATCCCCTGACCACCAGGTCGACCGGCCAGACTTCGCCGCGAGCGCCCTCCTCCAGGCCGGAAATCCGCGCCGCCAGCCGTTCGGCGATGCGCGCGCCGGCGAGGCGGATCGACGAACGCGTCGTCGACAATGGCACCGAAAAATTTTCCGGCTTCAGCCAGGGAAAGACGTCGTCATGGGCGATCAGCGACAGGTCGCCCGGAATGGTCAGGCCGAGATCGCGCACCGCGCGCACCACGCCGAGCGCCATGATCAGGCTGGAGCAGGCGATCGCCGTCGGCGCGTCGCTTTGTTCCAGCAAGCGCCGGGCGGCGCGGTAGCCGTTCTCCTCGGTCATGGTGAGCGAACAGACATGCTGATCACGAAGCACCAGGCCGCTCGCCGCAAGCGCGCGGCGCACGCCGCGCTCGCGATGGATGGCGAAGGTCTCGCGATCGTCGCCATTGATCAGCGCCAGACGCCTATGACCGAGCTGAACGAGTAGCCGCGCCGCCTCGTGGAAGGCGCCCTCATTGTCGATGTCGGTGAACGGATAGTCGAAATCGAAGCCTTCGCTGCGGCCATGGACGATGAAAGGAATGCCGAGCGTATTGACCAGCGCCACCCGCCGGTCGGCCGGCCTCGGCGACGAGATATAGACCGCGTCGACCTGCCGGTTGGCGACAATGCGGCGGTACGTCGTCTCCTGGTCGTCGGCATCGGCCGGTGACAGCACCAGGTCGAGCTCGTGCGAACGCGCATAGTCGCCGAGGCCGGACAGGAACTCGACGAAATGCGGGTCGATGTCGACGGTCGTCCCCGTCGGCAGCACATAGCCGATCATGCCGGTCTTGCCGGTCGCCAGCCGGCGGGCGCTCGGATTGGGGCGATAGCCGTGACGCTTGGCGGCATCGACCACCCGCCGGCGCGTTTCCTCGTTGACTTCCGGGTAGCCGTTCAATGCGCGGCTGACCGTGGTCTGCGAAAGCGCCAGCACATGGGAGAGCTGCTTGAGGTTCACCGGAGGCCTCCAAACCTCAAAGCGCTTTTAATCTGAATCGAGCTGGCTGCTACGAACCGCGTTGCCGAGCGCACTGACCATACGCACGGTTCGGACCGGTTTGAAGCCGAATTTGCTGCTGCACCGCCAGAAAACTGTGCTGCAGCGCACTTTCGCTGGCACTCGACCGCAGAAATTAAATCGATTAGCTTGGCTTCCTCTTGACTCGCGATCAATTCAGTGGCGAGATCAAAATCACCAAAGCGCTTTGGAAGACTCTACGAAAGGTTGCAGTTCCTTTCCGACTGAGTCACAGTCCTGCAGCGCCGGCGGACGGAATGGAGGTTTCGTTCGGTGTTTGTCACCACTGGGAGGGAATACCGATGAAGAAAATGCTTCTGCTGGGCGCTGCGTTTGCCACGCTTGCGCTCGCCATGCCGGCGCAAGCCGAATTGAAGTTCAAGCCGGGCGAAGATCCCCGTTTCAACTGGGCGAACTACGAAGAGCTCAAGAAAGTCGACCTCAAGGGCGAGACGCTGACGATCTTCGGACCGTGGCGCGGCGAGGACGAAGGGCTTATCCGCACCGTCCTCGATTACTTCTCCGAAGCCACCGGCGCCGAGATCAAGTACTCCTCGTCGGAGAATTACGAGCAGCAGATCGTCATCGACACGCAGGCCGGCAGCCCGCCCAACATTGCCGTGCTGCCGCAGCCGGGCCTGATCCAGGATCTGGCATCGAAGGGCCTTTTGACGCCGCTCGGCGACGACACGGCCAACTGGGTCAAGGACAATTACGGCGCCGGCCAATCCTGGGTCGACCTCGGCACGTTCAAGGACAAGGACGGCAAGCCCGGCTTCTTCGCCTTTCCGTATAAGGCCGACGTGAAGTCGCTGGTCTGGTACTCGCCGGACAATTTCGAGGAAGCGGGCTACAAGGTGCCGAAGACGCAGGAAGAGCTTGCCGAGCTCGAAAAGAAGATCATCGCCGACGGCGGCACGCCATGGTGCATCGGGCTTGGTTCGGGCGGCGCCACCGGCTGGCCGGCGACCGACTGGGTCGAAGACATCATGCTGCGCACCCAGACGCCCGAGACCTACGACAAATGGGTTAAGAACGAAATTCCGTTCAACGATCCGGCAGTGGTCAACGCCATCGACATTTTCGGCAAGATCGCGACCGACGACAAGATGGTCGAGGGCGGCGCCAAGGCGGTTGCGGCGACCGATTTCCGTGACAGCCCGAAGGGCCTCTTCTCGGTGCCGCCGAAATGCTATCTGCACCACCAGGCATCGTTCATCCCGACCTTCTTCCCGCAAGGCACCAAGATCGGCGAGGATGCCGACTTCTTCTATTACCCGCCCTACGCCTCCAAGCCCGAGCTCGGCACTCCGGTGCTCGGCGCCGGCACGCTGGCCATGATCACTAAAGATAGCAAGAGTGCCCGCGCGTTCATCGAATTCCTGAAGCTGCCGCTCGCTCATGAGATCTGGATGGCACAGGGCGGCTTCGTGACGCCGTTCAAGTCGGTCAACAAGGACGCCTATGCTAGCGACGCGCTGAAGAAGCAGGGCGAGATCCTGGCCAACGCCTCGACCTTCCGCTTCGACGGGTCCGACCTGATGCCGGGCAAGATCGGCGCCGGTGCGTTCTGGACCGGCATGATCGACCTGGTCGGCGGCAAGTCCGCCCAGGACGTCGCCACTGACATCCAGAAAAGCTGGGACGCGATCAAGTAAGCGGCCGGCTTGAGTTCCCAATGTGATGTGGTCCGGGCCTCAAACGGCCCGGACCTTATCCGGTGTTGGCGTCGCGTCGATTGTCGTGAGCACAACGCATTCCGGCATGACGCGCGCCCAGTGACCTGCTTTCCGGCTGGTCGCGCTCCAGACAACTGAATCGGCGCATGATCCCGTCGCCAAAAGCCATTCTCGACTGGCGGATCCGTGCGCAGGGGGAGGGACCCATGGCGGCTCAGATTTTTTCGGCGATATTCGTCATCATCATCGGCGTGGGCGGCTGCGTCGCCTATTTCTGGGGCGCCAACAAGGCACTCGACACGATCTTTCCGGCGCGCGGCGTTTCCGGCAAGGCGGCGATTAACAATCTGCGCCGGCAGGGGGTGATCCGACCCTGGCTGTTCGTCGGCCCGGCGATGATCATCCTCACCATCTACCTGATCTACCCGGTGGTGGAGACACTGAGGCTGTCGTTCCTCGATCGCGGCGGCGCCCATTTCGTCGGCTTGGCCAACTATCAATGGGCGTTCGGCGACCGCGAGTTCCGCAACTCGATCCTCAACAACATCATCTGGCTGGCGGTGGTGCCGGCCGCCTGCACCTTCCTCGGGCTGATCATCGCCGTGCTCACCGACAAGATCTGGTGGGGCACCATCGCCAAGAGCCTGATCTTCCTGCCGCTGGCGATCTCGTTCGTCGGCGCCAGCGTCATCTGGAAATTCATCTATGAATATCGCGGCGACGGGCAGACGCAGATCGGTCTGCTCAACGCCATCATCCAGTATTTCGGCGGCCAGCCGCAGGTCTGGATCTCGCTGCCGTTCTGGAACAACTTCTTCCTGATGGTCATCCTGATCTGGATCCAGACCGGCTTTGCCATGGTCATCCTGTCGTCGGCCTTGCGCGGCATTCCGGAAGAGACGCTGGAAGCCGCCGTCATCGACGGCGCCAACCCTTTCCAGATCTTCTGGAAGATCATGGTGCCGCAGATCTGGGGCACCATCGCCGTGGTCTGGACCACCATCACCATCCTGGTGCTGAAGGTTTTCGACATCGTGCTGACCATGACCAACGGCCAGTGGAACAGCCAGGTGTTGGCCAATCTGATGTTCGACTGGATGTTCCGCGGCGGCGGCGATTTCGGCCGCGGCGCCACCATCGCCATCATCATCATGATCGCGGTCATTCCGATCATGGTCTGGAACATCCGCCAGGCGAACAAAGAGACGGAAGGACATTGAGATGGCCGCGTCGACCGGAAAGTCCTTTGTCAGCCGTTTCGGCGTCCATATCGCCGTCTTCATCTTCGTTGCGATCTGGACGATCCCGACGCTCGGCATTCTGGTCTCGTCGCTGCGCGACAAGGATCAGATCATCGCTTCGGGCTGGTGGAACTCGTTCACCAGTTCCAGCCAGACGGAAGCCGGCCGGCTGCCGCCAGCCTCGGCGCAGGTCGAGAAGGACGGCAAGTTCGTCCTGCAAGGCAATATCTTCGGCGACGGTCCGGCCCGCAACATCAGCGCCTTTGGCGTCAAGTCGGCCGCGCCGACGCAATATCCCGCCGGCACGACAGCCGATCTCGGCGACGGCGTGACCCTGCAGCTCAATGCCGACGGCAGTTTCGTCACGACCTCGCCGAAGGCTTTCGAAAGCGAACGCGGCCAGCGCGTCTACTACGCCTCGTCGGCGCCGCCGAAATTCACCACCGACAATTACGACACGGTGCTGTTCTCGGAAGGCATCGGCCGCTCCTTCATGAACTCGCTGACCGTCACCATTCCGGCGACCGTCATCCCTATCCTGATCGCCGCGTTCGCCGCCTACGCGCTGGCCTGGATGCGCTTTCCCGGCCGCGCCCTGCTCATCGCCGTCATCATCGGCCTCCTGGTCGTGCCGCTGCAGATGTCGCTGATTCCGCTGTTGAAGCTCTATAACGGCGTCGGCAGCTTCTTCGGCGTGCCGTCGAAGACCTATCTCGGCATCTGGCTGGCGCATACCGGCTTCGGCCTGCCTTTCGCCATCTATCTTCTGAGGAGCTATATCGCCGGCCTGCCACGCGAGATCATGGAGTCGGCGCGTATCGACGGCGCCAGCGATTTCGAGATCTTCGTCAAGATCGTGCTGCCATTGTCGTTCCCGGTGCTGGCCTCGTTCGCCATCTTCCAGTTTCTCTGGGTGTGGAACGATCTGCTGGTGGCGATGGTTTTCCTCGGTACCGAGGGCGACCAGATCGTACTGACCGCCAAGCTCAATGCGTTGCTCGGCTCGCGCGGCGGCGACTGGGAGATCCTGACGACATCGGCCTTCGTCACCATCATCGTGCCGCTGATCGTGTTCTTCTCGCTGCAGCGCTATTTCGTCCGCGGGCTGCTTGCCGGCTCGGTGAAAGGAGGTTGAGATCATGCAATCCGCTTTGAAGGCCACCCCGAAGCCAGATCTCGCTATAGATCGCGACTGGTGGCGAGGTGCCGTGATCTACCAGATCTACCCGCGCAGCTATCAGGATTCGAACGGCGACGGCATCGGCGACCTCAGGGGCATGATCGGCCGGCTGGCCTACATCGCCTCGCTCGGTGTCGACGCCATCTGGATCTCGCCATTCTTCAAATCGCCGATGAAGGATTTTGGCTACGACGTGTCGGATTATTGCGATGTCGATCCGATGTTCGGCACGCTGGCCGACTTCGACGCGCTGACCGCAGAGGCGCATCGGCTTGGCCTCAAGGTGATGATCGACGAGGTGCTCTCGCACACCGCCGACATCCATCCCTGGTTCAAGGAGAGCCGGTCGAGCCGGAGCAATCCAAAAGCCGACTGGTATGTCTGGGCGGATGCCAAGCCGGACGGCACGCCACCCAATAACTGGCTGTCGATCTTCGGCGGCTCGGCCTGGCAGTGGGACACCAGCCGCCAGCAATATTACCTGCATAATTTCTTGGCCGAGCAGCCCGACCTCAATTTCCACAGCCGCGCGGTCCAGGACGCGCTGCTCGACGTCACCCGCTTCTGGCTGGAGCGCGGTGTCGACGGCTTCCGCCTCGATACCATCAATTTCTATTTCCACAGCCAAGGCCTGGAAGACAATCCGCCGCTGCCGCCCGAGCAGCGAAACGACCAGACGGCGCCGGCAGTCAACCCCTACAACTACCAGGACCATCTCTACGACAAGAGCCGGCCTGAAAACCTCGGCTTCCTCGAACGCTTCCGCGCCTTGCTCGACGAATACCCGGCGACGGCCGCGGTTGGCGAGGTCGGCGATTCGCAGCGTGGGCTGGAAGTGGTGGCGGCCTATACGGCCGGCGGCAAGCGCGTGCATATGTGTTACTCCTTCGACTTCCTGGCGCCGGAGAAGATCAGCGCGGCAAAGGTACGCTCGGTGCTGGAAACCTTCGGCAAGGTGGCCAGCGACGGCTGGTCGTGCTGGGCCTTCTCCAACCATGACGTGATGCGTCCCGCCTCGCGCTGGGCAGCCGGCGAGCCCGACCCGACCGCCTACCTCAAGGTCATCTCGGCGCTGCTGATGTCGTTGCGCGGCTCGGTCTGTATCTATCAGGGCGAGGAGCTCGGGCTCAGCGAGGCCGAGCTCAGCTTCGAGGATCTGCAGGACCCATACGGCATCCGCTTCTGGCCTGAATTCAAGGGACGCGACGGCTGCCGTACGCCGATGGTTTGGGACGGCGCTGCCCGCAATGGCGGCTTCTCGACGGCAAAGCCCTGGCTGCCGGTGCCCAGCAAGCACCTTGCGCAAGCCGTCAATGTGCAGCAAGGCGACGACGGCTCGCTGCTCGAGCACTACCGGCGCTTCCTGGCTTTCCGCCGCGCCCATCCGGCACTGGCCAAGGGTGATATCGAGTTCATCGAAAGCGAGGGCGACACCGTCGCCTTCACCCGCCGTGAAGGCAACGAGCAGATCGTCTGCGCCTTCAATCTCGGAGCAAAGCCTGCCGAAGTCGATCTTGGCGGCCGCTCATTGCAGCCCTTGCCGGGACACGGGTTTTCGGGACAGACTGGCGCCGGCACTATCCGCCTCGGCGGCTACGGCGCCTGGTTCGGGCGTATCGACTGAATTCAAGGAAGAACTGGAGGGTACCATGGCCGATGTCACGCTAAGGCAAGTGAGGAAATCATATGGCAATCTCAACATTCTGCACGGCGTCGACCTCGACATAAAGTCGGGCGAATTCATCGTCTTCGTCGGTCCCTCTGGTTGCGGCAAGTCGACCTTGCTGCGCTGCATCGCCGGGCTGGAGGAGATCACCTCGGGCGAGCTCAAGATCGACGGCGAGATCGTCAACGACGTGCCGCCGTCAAAGCGCGGCATCGCCATGGTGTTCCAGTCCTATGCGCTTTATCCGCACATGACCGTCTACGACAACATGGCGTTCTCGATGAAGATCGGCAAGGAAAGCAAGGCCGAGATCGACAAGCGGGTGCGCCAGGCGGCCGAGATCCTGCAGCTGACCAAATATCTCGACCGTCTGCCCAAGGCGATGTCGGGCGGCCAGCGCCAGCGCGTCGCTATCGGCCGCGCCATCGTGCGCAATCCCAAGGTTTTTCTGTTCGACGAACCGCTATCCAACCTCGACGCGGCGCTGCGCGTCGCCACCCGCATCGAGATCGCCAAGCTCAAGGAGTCGATGCCGGCCACAACGATGATCTACGTCACCCACGACCAGGTCGAGGCGATGACGCTGGCCGACCGCATCGTGGTGCTGAAGGAAGGCCATATCGAACAGGTCGGCACGCCGATGGAGCTCTACAAGCGGCCCGGCAATCTGTTCGTCGCCCAGTTCATCGGCTCGCCGGCGATGAACATCCTGCCGGCGACGATCGACAAGACCGGCAACCCGACGGTCGTCAGCCATGTCGGCGGCCGCAAGGCAACGGTGCCGATCGCAACGCCTGCCTCGGCGAAAGGCGCAGCGGTGAGCTTCGGGGTGCGGCCGGAGGATCTGATGATTGCCATCGGCGCCGACTATTTGTTCGAAGGGACGGTCGATTACGTCGAGCAGCTCGGCGAGGTCCAGCTCGTCTATGTCGACATCGGCCGCGCCGACCTGCCGCTGGTGACCAAGCTGCCGGGCAATGTCGAGGTCAAGCGCGGAGCGACGCTGCGGCTGACGGCGGACGCCGGCGACCTGCATATTTTCGACGCCGACGGGCGCTCTTTCGCGCTCCATGAAGCAGAAGCAAAGGCGGCTTGAAGCAGGCGTTCTTCCGCCATGCAAAAAACAAGAGCGGCGGGCATGGCCCGCCGCTCTTGTCTGGAATTCCAGTTCGGCCGTTAGAGCGGTTCATCGTTTCACGGAACGCCGAACAGCTCTATCTCTTTGTTTTGACGCAATTCCCAAGGGAAAGCGCTACGCGCTTTTCCCGGGAAAACCGTTTCACACTTTTCCTGGAATTGCTCTAGTTGTTGCCGAAGAGGTTGCGGTCGGCGCCCTGAGGCGCGGACTTGGGCACATCGCCAGACGAATTCAGCAGCTTGTAGACCGGCGAGTTGCTGTCACGCACCGAATACGTCTGCGTCTTGTCGACGTTGACGGTCGACTGCTTGTTGATGTCGGTCCCGCCAACATTGTCGTTGCGGGCATAAGCGCTGCCGGCGGCAATCAAGAGAGCGGCGGCGGTAAGAACAATCTTTTTCATTTGGATACTCCTGGATTTTCGAATCAAGCGGCGGGCATGCCGCCGCCTTGATGGTGGGATCGGCTGTTAGTTGTTGCCGAAGAGGTTACGGTCGGCGCCCTGGACAACCGGCTGCTTTTCAGCCTGGTCCGACCTCTTGACGGAAGCCGTGTAGGAGCTGTCGACCGAGACAGCGGGCTGGTTGGCTCCGTTGGAACCAAAGTTGTCGCTGCCCGCGAAGGCGCTGCCGGTGATGGCCAACACGGCGGCGGCAGCAAGAACGATCTTTTTCATCTTAATACTCCTGAATTTTTCAGATCCCCGGACGGCGGATATGCCCGCCGCCCTGATGCTGGGATCGGCTGTTAGTTGTTGCCGAAGAGGTTACGGTCGGCGCCCTGGACAGGCTGCTGGTCAGCAGGAGCCGGCTTCTGAATGGAAGCCGTATACGAGCTGTCGACCGAAGCGGCAGGCTGGTTCGCACCCTTGGAACCAAAGTTGTCGCTGCCAGAGAAGGCGCTGCCGGTGATGGCCAAAACGGCGACGGCGGCAAGAGCGATCTTTTTCATTTTAGTACTCCAGTATCTCAGTTTTTCCGTCCGTCCAGCGGCGTGTCTTGGGAGGAATTCGCGTCGTTCGGACAGCCCCGATGTGGGAAAGGCGATGGCCAGTTTCCAATCACGAAGTTGTTTGGTGTGGACCAAGAATCTACACCTTGAAATTGTGCCAGAGATTCCCTTTGCCACAATTTTATTGCTAAATATCAATTAGATACCCCATAGTATCGGTCTGGCTGCAAGGTGACTTGGGGAGGCAGCGTTCACAGCGTCCTGCACGCATTGTCAACAGAAACGAACCGTTCGGTTCGATTTTTTAAACCGATAAAAGTCGCGGCCGAGGTTCTTTGTCGAATCGTTAACCATTTCGGCCAAACGCGGCCTCACCGTTCTGCCGGTTTTCGGCCCGCTTATGCCGGCCGGCGAAGGCAGCAACCGGGCAAGCAGAACCAGGTCAGACCCCGTAGCGTTCGGTGCGGATGAGAGCCGCGGGAACGCCGGCATCGATCAGCGCCTCGGCGGCGGCCGTCACGAACGCGTTCGAGCCGCAGACGAAGGCGAGCTTCGGCGGCGCCGGCAGCCTCGTCATGGCTTGCACCATCATCGCGGCGTCGACCCGCCGCGCATGATCTGCCGGACGGCGGGCCGGCTCGCGCGTCAGCGTCAGCACCAGGTCGAAGCCATCCCGGCGCTCGGCGAGGTCGATCAGCTCGTCGCGAAAGATCACCTCGTCCCAGACCCGCGCCGAAAACACCAGGGCGGCGGCGACCAGCGATCCCCGCATCGCCCGGTGACGGACCATCGACATCAGCGGCACCACGCCCGACCCGCCGCCGACGAGCAGGAGCGGTCCGCCATCGCCGTCGGACCAGACGAAATGGCCGCCGAGCGGCCCGCGCAATTCGACCTCGTCGCCCACCGCCGCGATCTCGTGAAAGAACGGCGAGACCTCGCCGTCCTCGAGTTTTTCAATCGCCAGTTCGATGGTCTCGCCGGTCTCCGGCGCCGAGGCGATGGAGTAGGAGCGGCGCGCCTGATAGCCGTCCGGCGCTGTCAACCTGACATCGACATGCTGTCCGGCACGGTAGACGAAGGGCCGCGACGGCTGCAGGAAAAAGCTGGTGACGCGCGGCGTGCGCTTTTGGATGCGGGTGATGGTGACCGTCTGCCAGGGCGACTGCGCCGCCGGTGCGTCGCTCATGGATCGTTCGTGTAGCGCTGCTCGCGCCACGGGTCGCCATAGATATGATAGCCTCGCAACTCCCAGAAACCCGGCTCGTCACGCTCGGTGAACTGCAGCCCGTTCAGCCATTTGGCCGATTTCCAGAAATAGAGATGCGGAACGAGCAGCCGGGCCGGGCCGCCATGGTCGGGAGTGATCGGCTTGCCTTCATAAAGCAGTGCCACCATCGCCTTGCCGCCGGTGAGATCCTTCGTCGGCACGTTGGTGGAATAGCCGTCGAAACCCAGCGCCAGCGTGAAGGCGGTGGGCGGCTCGATGCCGGCGTCGGCAAGGATGTCGTCGACGAGCACGCCCTGCCACGCCGTGTCGAACTTGGTCCATGCGGTGACGCAATGGATGTCGCGCGTCATCTTGGTCAAGGGCAGCGCGTTGAACTCGGCCCAGTTCCACTTCTTGATCGGCCGCAGCCCGTGCTTAAGCGTAAACGACCAATCCTCGGTGCGGACATGCGGCGTCGGGCCGGCCGACAGGACCGGGAAACCTTGCTCGAGATATTGCCCCGGCGGGATACGTGCATCCGTATCCGTCGGCGGCTTTCGTCCGGAAGAGAAGCCTCGGGTAACCATCGAGAATATCCGTTTGCGCAAGGTCCAATCGACCTTTGTCAGTTTTCTCGAAGACGCGTGCGCGGGCAACCGAAATCTTGGCTCCGGCCTGGCGGCAATGCTCTACATCGATCTTGGCAGCGCGGCGCCCGCTTCAGCCACTGGCGAAGGGGACGGCGACGAACATCTGGGCGTCGCCACGCTCGACAAGCAGCAGCACCGATTTCTTGCCAGATTTGGCAGCCTGCACAATCGCCTGGTTAGCCTGCCTGGCGTTCCTCACCGGATGCTGGTCGACGGCGACGATGATGTCGCCGGGCTGGATGCCGGAAGCCGATGCCGCCTTGTTCGGGTCGACGCGCTCGACCAGCGCGCCGTGCTGGTTGCCTGCCAGGTTCATTGCCTGGCGCACATCCGGGGTGACGTCCATCAGGCCGAGACCGAGCGCCGGTGCGCGAAGGCCCTGCTCCGTCGACGGCTGACGCCGATCGCCGGTCACCGATCCCGTTGCCATGTCGTCTTCGTTGCGCCCGACCTCGACGGAGATCTGCAGGCTTTGCCCCTGGCGCCAGACATTGAGGGTTTCCCTCGTGCCGGGCGCAACGTCGGCGACGGTGCGCGACAGATCCCTTGGATCCTTTATGTCGCGGCCGGCGAAACTGGTAATGACGTCGCCGGTCTCGATGCCGGCCTTGGCGGCCGGCGATCCGTCGCTGACCTGCGCGACCAGCACGCCGGCTGCGTGATCGAGGCCGATGGCGCTCGCCATGTCAGGCGTCACCGGCTGGATCTGGACGCCGAGATAACCGTACTGGATGGAGCCGCCCTTCATCAGTTTGGCGACGACCTTTTGCGCCTGGTCCGAGGGGATGGCGAAGCCGACACCGACGCTGCCGCCATTCGGCGAAAAGATCGCCGTGTTGATGCCGACGACATTGCCGTTCACATCCGTCAGCGGGCCGCCGGAGTTGCCCCGGTTGATCGGTGCGTCGATCTGGATGAAGTCGTCAAACGGCCCGCTATGCAGGTCGCGGCCGCGGGCCGAGACGATGCCGGCCGTGACCGTGGTGCCAAGGCCGAAAGGATTGCCGAAGGCGAGCACCTGGTCGCCCGGCATGAGCTTGTCGGAATCGCCCCATTTGACGGTCGGCAAGGGCTTGCCGGCTTTGACCATGAGCACGGCAAGATCGTTCTTGGCGTCATGACCGATCAATTTGGCGGGAAGCTCGGTGCCGTCGTCGAGCGTCACCTTGATCGACTGGGCGCCGTCGACGACGTGATTGTTGGTGACGATGGTGCCGTCGGCGCCGACGATGAAGCCTGAGCCGAGGGCCTCGGTGCGCGGCGCCTGTTCCGGCGGTGTTTTGGGGGCGGGCTGTCCCTGGTCATCGAAGAAATGGCGGAAATAATCGTCGAAAGGCGAGGTTCCGCCAAAGGGAGAGGCGTCGCTCATGGTGTCCGGCTGTTGTACTTTCATGACCGTCGTGATGGTCACCACTGCCGGTTTGTCGGCCGCCACGACCGGAGCGAATGAACCGCTGGGCGCCGTCATGCCGGTGACAGGTGGGGTCACTGTTGCCGCCAGGACATCATTCAGCCTGGGAGCGAGGGGCAGGGCGAAGGGGCTGACGATCAGCGCGGCGCCCAGCAGAGCGGCGACGCGATGTCTGCGAAGGGTCTGGATTGGTGACATGGCCGTTGTCCGGGCGAGAGATTGATCGGGCGCCGCAGCGTTCCGTCACCGGAACGCTCTATCGGCGTGTCGGCCTTGCCTGTCTCGCCTGGCACGGCGGCCGACCGGATCGACAGCCCCGCATCTAGGGCGCCGATCGTGGTTTCCAGATAATATTACGAAGATTTAATTTCCGGCTGGCAGCCGCCTTGCCGGGCTGGCGCCGAAACCCGAAAACAAAAACCCGCCTTGCGGCGGGTCGTTGGGGCGAATCAGCACCATACCCAGATTACTAGCATAGCTGCCGGCACAAAGCAAGAACAAAATAGCTGCGCAAGACAAATCGCTTCAGATTTGCGCCGCCTCAGCCGAGGCCTCCTATTCGCCTTTCCGGTCGGTCCGGCTGAGATAGGTGGTGGCGATCTCGCGCATCCGCCTGCCGTCGAAGCTCGGTCCATGGCCGCCATGGCCGATCCGGATCGGCAGCTCGAGCAGGCGCTGCATCGTGCGGCGATAGGCGGCACGATCCGAATCCGGCAGGTCGTCGATCAGCATGGCGTCGTAGATGGCGTCGCCGGCGAAGAACAGGCCGTCAGCCTCGTCGAACAGCGCGATCGAATCCGGAGAGTGGCCGGGCAGATGCAGGACGCGGAATTGGCGGTCGCCGAGGTCGATCCTATCGCCCTCGTCCAGGGTCCGGGCCAGAGGCGCCGGCTGAATCCTGTAATCGGCCGCCTTCCAGCCCTTTGCCGGCAGCCTGGAGACGGCGCCTTCCAGATCATGGAACATGTAGGCGTAGGTCACCGCTTCATCCATGCTGTCGAACTGTGCGGCGCTGTGGCGCGGCCCTGCCCGCAACGGAAACTCGTGCAGCGAGCCGACATGATCGAGATGGATATGCGTGGCGACGACGAGCAGCGGCTTGCCGGACGGCGTGTCGATCTGCGGCGCCAGCGGGCAGATCCCCATGCCGGTGTCGACCAGCAGGTCGACATCGCGGCCGCGCAGATGCCAGATGTTGGCGCGCACGAATTCGTGCACGAAGGGCTCGGTCAGCATCGTCGTCTTGGCGTCGACGATGGTTTTGCTGAACCAGCTGTCCATCAGATCAAGGCCGGCATCAGACGAACGGCTTGCCGACCTTGTACTTTTGCGGGACCAGCCGCTTCAGATAGGCCATCCCCGCATCGGACAGCCGGTTGACATCCGGCAGCATGAAATCATCCGGCATATGGCGCGTCTTGCCGGCGACGTTCTTCAGCGGCACCTTCTTCAGCACGGTTTTCTTGCCGTCATATTGCAGCGCCACCGAACCGCCGCCCTCGTCGGCCACCGTGACCGCGAAGGCACCGGCATCGAAGGCCTCCTGCGCGTCCACCGCGCTGATGGCGCCGACATAGCCGCGCGGCATATAGCCGAGCGCATCGACGCGCGCCCGCTTGCCCGGCAATCCTTCGGCGAGCGCGCGCTCCAAGGCTGCCGGCAGGTCGCTGCCCGACAGCTTGACGTTGCCATGCTGGTCGCGCTCCAGCCTTTCCGGCGGCACCAGGCTTTCGACCAGCGCTTTGCCGTCGGCGGTGCTGACGCCTTCGGAGACGGCAACGATGCAGCGCTTGTGGCGGTCGAGCGTTGCACGAACGTCGTCGATGAAGCCCGCCGCGGAGAACGGCCGCTCCGGCACGTAGACGAGATGCGGGCCGCTGTCCTGATCGAGCTGCCAGGCCGCGGACGCGGCCGTCAGGAAGCCGGCATGCCGCCCCATGACGATGCCGACATAAATGCCCGGCAAAGCGCGGAAATCGAGATCGACCGAAAGAAACGCGCCGGCGACGAACTCGGCCGCCGACATGAAGCCGGGCGTGTGATCGTTCTCCTCGAGATCGTTGTCGATGGTTTTCGGCGCGTGGACGAAGGCGATCTTGCCGCCGGCGGCGTCGGTGAGGATCTGCTGCGTGCCCGAGGTGTCGTTGCCGCCGATATAGATGAAGGCATCGGCGCCGGCGTTCTTCAAGCCGTTGAGGATGAGGTCGCAATAGGCGGCATCCGGCTTGTCGCGCGTCGAACCAAGCGCGGCGCTCGGTGTCGCCGCGATCAGCCGCAGGCGGTCCTCGGGGATGGCGGAAAGATCGACGTAATTGCCGTCACGAATGCCGCGCACGCCGTGGATGGATCCCAGCACCTTGGCGCCGGGATGCCGCTTGCGGATTTCGAGCGCAGCACCCACCACGGTCTGGTTGATGACGGCGGTCGGGCCGCCGCCTTGCGCGATGACAAAAGTTCCGGCCATTGTTCACGTCTCCCGGGCGGTGAAAATCGCAGGCACATTCGCCTGTCTTGCGGCATCGCGCAACGGCAGAGGCAGTGGGTCAGTTTGAAATCGAGCCACTCTTCGCTTGCAGCGCGATAGGATCCGTTTCGACGAGCCGAAGTGACCTGACCATATTCGCCGTCTGCGCCTTGTATTTGAGAAAGTGCGGCGTGGTCAGGTGGGCCTCATAGGCCGCCTGATCGGCGTAGCATTCGATCACGCGCACCTTTTCAGGCGTGCCTTTTACTGCCACCGCATGAAGGAAAAGCACGCCCGGCTCGACGCGTACAGAAGCCTCAATCTCTTCAGCAAGCAGGGCCCTGTAGCTGCCGATCTGCTTAGGATCGATTTCCAGTTCGGCTATCCTGACAAGCGGCATCAATTGCTTTCTTGCTTCTTGCAAGGGACCACGCATGGTCGGCTTCTCCGCTTCGCTCGCCTCGATCAGCGCAACGATGTCGCGATCTCCCAAAACTTGTCAGTCACGCGAGCGGACATGGCTGGGCAAGGCGAAGCGTCGCATGAATTCGCACAAAATTGTAGTACATGGGTGTGCAGCGCTAGCCGGCAGAGTAATCGCTCGAGCCTTGGCCTCCGGTCAGACGACGACGACCGGATTCTTCTTGGAGACGCGGCTGTAGAGGTCGATGATGTCCTGGTTGATCAGGCGCACGCAGCCCGACGACATCGCCTGGCCGATGCTCCACCATTCGGGCGAGCCGTGGATGCGATAGCCGGTGTCGCTGCCGTTCTGATAGATGTAGAGGGCACGCGCGCCGAGCGGATTGTCGAGGCCGCCCGGCTGCCCGCTTTGCCATTTCACCAGTTCCGGCCTGCGGGCGATCATCTCGGGCGGCGGGGTCCAGACCGGCCATTCCTTGCCGTACTGGATGTTGGCGCGGCCCGACCAGCGGAACCCGTCCTTGCCGATGCCGACGCCGTAACGGATCGCATCGCCGCCGGGCTGCACCAGATAGAGCAGCCGTTCCTGCGAGTGAACGACGATGGTGCCGGGTTGCTCGCCGGTCGGATCGACGACGATCTGGCGGCGGAACTCCGGCTTGACCTTGAGATAGGGCACTTCCGGCACATTGAAGCCACCGTCGGTGAGCGAAGCGTACATCACGTCGGGGCTGGTGATGTTCTTGTCGACGCTGATACTCGGACGGATGGGCCGGATCGAGCCGGTGGTGACGTCGTCGAGCTGCAGCGACGGCAGATCCAGCGTCTGGCTGCAGCCGGCGACGCCGAGCAGCGCCAGCGCACCGGCGCCGGACAGCACCGTGCGGCGGGAAAGCTGTATTTCGGTTTCGATTGCGTCGCCGTTGTGCGGCAGCGACAGACCTTGCGGCAACTCACGCATTTACCCAAACCCTACGCTGTCGGCGGGAAACACGATCCGGCCGGATAGCAGGCATTTTCACCAATCATGGTTGAAAAAGCGTGAAGGCCGGCCGCCTGGCATTAACGAGGGGCTTTTTCGATTTTTGCCTCTTTACATCTGCGCGGGACCAAGGATTTATCCTCTTCTTTGAGCTCAAGGAGAAGAAAATGTCCTTCGAAAACTGGGCCGCCTTTGCCGCCGCCTCGGCAGTCCTTCTGGTCATTCCGGGCCCGACCATCCTGCTGGTGGTTTCCTATGCGCTCGGCCAGGGCTGGCGCACCGCGCTGCCGATGGCAGTCGGCGTGGCGCTCGGCGACTTCACCGCGGTGACATTGTCGATGCTGGGCATCGGCGCGCTGCTGGCGGCGTCCGCCACCGTATTCACCGTGCTGAAGGTGATCGGCGCCGGCTATCTGATCTATCTCGGCATCAAGCTGTTTCGCGCCGGCGGCGCGCTCCGGGCCGAACCGCGCACCGATGCGGTGTCATCGGCGAAAATGACGGCGCACGCCTGGCTGGTTACCGCGCTCAATCCGAAAAGCATCACCTTTTTCGTCGCCTTCCTGCCGCAGTTCCTCGACCGGCATGCGGATTTCTGGACACAGATGCTGATCTTCGAGACGACCTTCCTGACGCTCGCCTTCGCCAATGCCTTCGGTTATGCGCTGATCGCGGCAAGGGCGCGCAACGTCGTGCGCAACCCAAAGGCGATCCGCATCTTCAACCGCACCGGCGGCACGCTGCTGGTCAGCGCCGGGATCGCCACAGTGGCGATGCGCTCGGGCAACTGAGGACAGACCATGGCGGTGAGCGATGCATTCGGCCTGACACTGTCTGGCGCGACGGAGGCCGGGCTCTCGTCCTACAGCCGGGCTGTTCGCGAATTGCAGTGCTTCATCGGCGATCCGGTCGGTTCCATTGACCGGGCAATCGCCGAAGATCCCGGCTTCGTCATGGCGCATGTGTTCAAGGGTTATCTCTTTGGCCTTGCCACCGAGCGCGAAGCGACGGCGGTGGCCAAGGCATGTCACGAGGCGGCGCTGCCGCTTGCCGCGACGACGCGCGAGCAGGCGCATGTCGCCGCCCTTGGCTACCTTGCGGATGGACGCTGGCACGAGGCCGCCCGCGTGCTGGAGGATATCGCCATCGAGTTTCCGCTCGATGCGCTGGCGCTGCAGACCGGCCACCAGATCGACTTCTTCACCGGCAATGCGCGCATGCTGCGCGACCGCATCGGCCGCGCGCTGCCGTCCTGGCAGAGCGGCATGCCGGGCTATCACGCCATACTCGGGATGCAGGCCTTTGGCCTGGAGGAAATGGGCGACTACGCGCGCGCCGAAAAACTTGGCCGCACGGCGGTGGATCTCGAGCCGCGCGACGGCTGGGCCCAGCATGCGGTGGCCCATGTCATGGAGATGCAGAGCCGGCAGAAGGACGGCATTCTGTGGATGCGCGCCAATCCCGAAGCGTGGACGCGGGAAAGCTTCCTGCAGGTGCATAATTGGTGGCATCTGGCGCTGTTCCATTATGATCTCGGCGAGACCGACGAGGTGCTGGCGCTCTACGACGGGCCGATCTATGGCGAGCGCTCGAAGCTGGCGCTCAATATGGTCGATGCCTCGGCGATCCTGTGGCGGCTGCATCTCGGCGGCGTCGATGTCGGCGAGCGCTGGACGGCACTCGCCGCCAACTGGTTGCCCAAGGCGAGCGCCGGCCATTATGCCTTCAACGACGCCCACGCGATGATGGCGTTTGTCGGCGCCGGCCTCGAAGCGCCGGCCCGCGGCTTGCTCGAGGCGCAGCGCGAGGCGATCCGCGGCAAGGACGACAACGCTGCTTTCACCAGGGATGTCGGCCATCCCCTGACGCTCGCCATCAAGGCATTCGGCGAGGGCGATTATGCCGGGACGATACGCCTGATCCGGCCGATCCGGGCAATCGCCCATCGCTTCGGCGGCAGCCACGCACAACGCGACGTCATCGACCTGACGCTGATCGAAGCGGCATTGCGTTCCGGTGATGGCGCGCTGGCGAGGGCGCTTGCGGCGGAACGCGCGCTGGCACGGCCGGACAGCCCGTTGTCGGCACTGTTTTCACGGCGTGCAACCGCTCTCGCGGCGAATTGACCAAGGCCACATCTTGCCTTAAAAACTGCCCCGACCAGATTTTTTCGAGCGTCGAAAAAATCTTCGCGTGTTGACCGGGGTGCGTTTCCGGCGGCACGATTGCCGGGATATCTTCGCCGCCCGTGTCACAGGACTGGGCGGGGAAGCAAGAAAGACCGTCGCCGCCAGGCATGACGGTCATGGGAGGAAACATGTATCTCGGCCTCGATCTCGGCACGTCGGGCGTCAAGGCGCTGCTGATCGATGCAAGGCAGAGCATCGTCGGTTCCGGCCATGCGCCGCTCGACGTGTCGCGCCCGCATCCCGGCTGGTCCGAGCAGAATCCCGCAGACTGGATCCGCGCCTGCGAAGCGGCGGTCGGCGAGCTGCGGTCAATGCATGCGAAGGAACTCGCGGCGGTCAAAGGCATCGGCCTTTCCGGCCATATGCATGGCGCCACTCTGCTCGATGCCGCCGACCAGGTGCTGCGCCCCTGCATTCTATGGAACGACACACGCAGCCACGCCGAGGCGGCCGCGCTCGATGCCGACCCGCGCTTTCGCAAGCTGACCGGCAACATCGTCTTTCCCGGCTTCACCGCGCCAAAGCTCGCCTGGGTGAAAAACAACGAACCGGCTGTTTTTGCCAGGGTGGCAAAGGTCCTGCTGCCGAAGGACTTTTTGCGGCTCTGGCTCGCCGGCGAGCATATTTCGGAAATGTCGGATTCGGCTGGCACGTCGTGGCTCGATGTCGGCAAACGCGCCTGGTCCTCCGAACTGCTCGCTGTCACGTCGCTCGACGAAAGGCAGATGCCGTCATTGGTCGAAGGCACGGCCAAGGCCGGTGCCTTGCGCGCCGAATTGGCCGCCAAATGGGGCATGCAGGCGGGCATCCCGATCGCCGGCGGTGCCGGCGACAACGCGGCTTCGGCCTGCGGCATGGGCACGGTCGGCGCCGGGCAGGCGTTCGTCTCGCTCGGCACGTCGGGCGTGCTTTTTGCCGCCAACGCGTCGTATCTGCCCAATCCGGAAAGCGCGGTGCACACATTCTGCCACGCACTGCCCGGCACCTGGCACCAGATGGGCGTCATCCTGTCGGCAACCGATTCGCTCAACTGGCTGTCGGGGATCGCTGGAAAAAGCGCCGGCGAGTTGACCGCCGAACTCGGCGATGCGCTGCAGGCGCCGACCGGTGTCTCCTTCCTGCCGTACCTGTCAGGCGAGCGGACGCCTCACAATGATTCCGTCATTCGGGGCGCCTTTACCGGGCTTGCCCACGAGTCCGGCCGCGCGGCGCTGACCCAGGCCGTGCTCGAAGGCGTCGCTTTCGCTTTCCGCGACAGTCTGGAAGCACTGGCCAAAGCCGGCACGACGCTGACCCGGGTGACGGCGATCGGCGGCGGCTCGCGCTCGCACTATTGGCTGAAGGCAATCGCCACAGCGCTTGGCCTGCCAGTCGATATTCCAGCCGACGGCGATTTCGGCGCTGCCTTTGGCGCGGCCCGACTTGGCCTGATCGCGGCGACCGGTGCCGATCCGCGCGCCGTCTGCGCGGCGCCGGCGACCGACGCCACGGTCGAGCCGGTCGCCGCCCTCGGTGACGCCTATGCGCAAGCCTATCAGCGCTATCGCCAGCTTTATCCGGCGATCAGAGGCGCCACGGCGTGAACGGTTTCCCGCCCACGCCGCGGCCTGCCGAGAAGGCCTCATTGTGCCGGCACTTTGTCGAGAAAGCCGGTGACGCTTTTCAGCCGGCCGTTTTCGATGACGCCGATATCGGTGCCTTCGATGACGGATTCGGTGCCGTCCGGCCCGAGGTTCCACGAGAAGCGGATGGTATCGGCGAAGCCGTCCGGCTTGCCTTTCAGCGAGAACCTGAAGCCGGCAAAGCGCTGCTGCACGCCGTCGATCAGCGCCGCGATGCCGTCATGGCCGTCGCCCTGCATGATCGGATCGCGATAGCCGACGTCCTCGGTGAAGGTTGCCTCGAGCAAGGCTTTTCTGCGCGCGTCGTCGCTCTCGTTCCAGGCGGCGATGTAGTTTTCGGCAATGGTGTTGAGGTCGGTCATGGTCTGTCTCCTTCGTTGGGTGGCTTTGACATGAGCCTTTTCGACCAGCTTCAGCGCGAAACCAATTACGCCTGAGGTAATCAGGCCGAACCATGCGAGAGGAAAAGAACATGAGCAGCGGTTTTTTCGGCGACATCCAACAGATCAAATACGAGGGACCGGATTCGACCAATCCGCTGGCCTACCGGTTCTACAATCCCGACGAGATCGTCGCCGGCAAGCGGCTGGAAGACCATCTGCGCTTTGCCGTCGCTTATTGGCATTCCTTCGCCTGGCCGGGCGGCGATCCGTTCGGCGGTCAGACGTTCGACCGGCCATGGTTCCCCAAGGCCGGCGGTACCGACACCATGGAGCTGGCCAAACTCAAGGCCGACGTCGCCTTCGAGATGTTTTCGTTGCTGGGCGCGCCTTATTTCTGCTTCCACGATGCCGACGTGCGGCCGGAGGGCCGGGACTTTTCCGAAAGTGCGGCGCGGCTCGACGAGATCGCCGATTATTTCTCGGGAAAGATGAAGCAGACCGGCGTCAAGCTGTTGTGGGGCACGGCCAACCTGTTCTCCAACCGCCGCTTCATGTCAGGCGCCGCCACCAATCCCGATCCGGACGTCTTTGCCTATTCGGCGGCGACGGTGAAACACTGCATCGACGTCACCAAGCGGCTGAACGGCGAGAACTACGTGCTGTGGGGCGGCCGCGAGGGCTATGAGACGCTGCTCAACACCGACCTTGCCCGCGAACAGGAACAGGCCGGCCGTTTCCTCAACCTGGTCGTCGATTACAAGCACAGGATCGGCTTCGAAGGCACCATCCTGATCGAGCCGAAGCCGCAGGAGCCGACCAAGCACCAGTACGATTACGACGTCGCCACCGTCTACGGCTTCCTCAAGCGTTTCGGACTGGAGAACGAGGTCAAGCTCAACATCGAGCAAGGCCACGCCATCCTGGCCGGCCATTCGTTCGAACATGAGTTGGCGCTGGCCAATGCGCTCGGCATTTTCGGCTCGATCGATATGAACCGCAACGACTACCAGTCGGGCTGGGATACCGACCAGTTCCCGAACAATGTGCCGGAGATGGCACTCGCCTATTATCAGGTGCTGCAGGCCGGCGGCTTCAAGACCGGCGGCACCAATTTCGACGCCAAGCTCAGGCGCCAGTCGCTCGATCCGCAGGACCTGCTGATCGGCCACATCGGCGGCATGGATTGTTGCGCCCGCGGCCTCAAGGCAGCGGCACGCATGGTCGAGGACAAGGCGCTGTCCGCCCCGCTCGCCGAGCGCTATGCCGGCTGGGATTCGACCGAGGCCAAGGCGATGCTTGCCGGCAAGCGTACGCTCGAGGAGGTCGCTGAGCGCGTCGTCAAGGAGAAGATCGAGCCGCAGCCCAGATCCGGCCGCCAAGAGCTACTCGAGAACATCGTCAACCGGTACGTCTGAGGCGTACCCGGTTCGCGGCCGCATTGTTCGAACGGCCGCGGATAAAGGCGGCTTTCCGCGGGGCTGAAACCAACAAGGTTTGCCCCGTGCGAAACTTCGCCCTGCTTGCTGACCGGGCCTGGCATTTGCCTTAGCCGTGATCGAAGCCTCTCAGGTAGGCGCAAAACATGTCGGCCATGGCGTTGGCGTAGACTTCAATCTCCTTGGGCGTTCGAGGCGTCTCCGAGAACTGCTTCCCCACCGTGCTGAGCGTCGTCATGACCAGGTCGCCGGCCAATTCGCGAGTCACTTGCGCGGCGTTTGGCAACGCCTCCTGCATGAAGAGCTGGATGGTGCGGTCTCCGGACGCCCTTGCCGTCTGCGCCTCGGGCGCGTCGCGGTAAAGCGGTGCGGCGTCGTCGAGCGCCACACGCACCGCAGCCTCGTCACACTCCGAGCGGAGGAAGGCGTGGACCAGGTCGCGCAGCCGGTCAAGCGGCGGTTTCCTGATATCCTCGAGGATGTCACGCAGCAAATCGGTCGTCTGCCGCCATTCGTCGCTCTGGAGCCGGAACAGGATCGCCGCCTTGTTCGGAAAATACTGATACAGCGATCCGACGCTGACGCCGGCCTTCTCGGCCACCCGTGCCGTGGTGAAGCGCTGCGCGCCTTCCTTCGCCAAAACCTGAACAGCAGCCTGCAAAATCGCAGCGACGAGCTCCGCCGAGCGGGCTTGCTTGGGCTGTTTTCGCGAGGAAATCCGGGAGCTTCGGTGATCGCTCATTGAGGGGCGCGCCAATGCGATTAGTAAATGCGAATGATTAGTCGTATTTTGAATGCCGCACAAGAACGCATTCCATTCCGACTGGAGACCGATATGACCATACTGACGACAACGCCGCTCGCGCCCCTGCTGGACCGCCTGTTCGAGGAAGCCGCTGCCGCAACGAGCCCCGCGGTGGCGGAACTCTCGGCCGAGGAGCGGAGCCGCCTCATTCGAAGCAAGACCGAATACCTCGATTTCTATGGGCGGCTAAAGGACCTCTGGCTTCCCGTCTCGCGAGAGACCGGCATGCTGCTCTACATGCTGGCACGAGGCAGCGGCGCAAGGACGATCGTTGAATTTGGAACCTCGTTCGGCATCTCGACCCTGCACCTTGCCGCAGCCTTGCGGGACAATGGCGGCGGCCGCCTGATCACCAGCGAGTTCGAGCCATCCAAGGTCGCGCGCGCGAGGAGTAACCTGACAGCAGGCGGTCTCATTGACATGGTGGAAATCCGCGAAGGAGACGCGCTGCAAACATTAAGCGTCGATCTTCCCGAAACGGTCGACCTGCTTCTGCTCGACGGCGCCAAAGCGCTCTATCCCGAGATCTTGAGTCTGGTTGAAAGCCGCCTCAGGCCGGGCGCCTTCGTCGTTGCCGACAACGCAGATCTTTGCCCCGAATACCTCGAGCGGGTGCGCTCGACCGGGAGTGGCTACATGTCCACGCCGTTCGGCGAGGATGTTGAACTGTCGATGCGGCTTGGCTGAAGCACTGCCTGACCTGCCGGAACGATCGTGCCCAAGATGGGCGGCGGCGGACAAAACTTTGCCCGGCATCGCCCATCAATCGCCTCGCTCTTGCCTTCAAACAGCCGTCACGAACCTCCTATAGTGTGGTTCGTGGCGGGATTCAGAAAGAAGGAGGCGAAACGATATGCAGCACGAACGCGAAATCGACGCCCTGCTCTCATCTGGCGAGGCTGGATCGATCATCGACCGGCTGATGGCGCTGCCGCACCCGAAACAAGGTGCGCTGAGTGCAAACGAATGGGATCGCGCGGTCGCCAGCCGCTTCGAGACCCATCTTGCGAGACAGATGCGCTCGCAGATCGACGGCAGCAGCGACCGCCAGGACGCTGCCTGATCTACCTTTGTCTATGCATGTCGTTATCCCAAAACCGCTCCGCACCCTCGGGTCAAGCCCGTGGCCAGGCTTTTGGGCGACATGCATTATCCCCGACGCAGCCTGACCGGCGCTTCGCCGAACGCTCTTGAAAACGCTCTGGAAAATGCCGCGGCGGACGAAAACCCCGTTCGCCCGGCAATGTCCGCCATGGCGATGCGCGTGTCGACCACCAGCCGGCGCGCGGCGCCGAGGCGCAGCCTGAGGTAATAAGCGCCGGGCGTTTCGCCGATCGACTTGCGAAAGATGCTTTCCAGCGTCCGTGCCGTCACCCCGGCGCGCTTTGCCACGGCGGCGATAGTCAGCGGCTGGTCGACATGCGCTTCCATCAGCCGAATGGCTTGCGCCAGCCTGGGATCGTAGCCGTCGAGACGGCCGAGCGAGACCAGCGGTTGCGCGTCCGTCGCGGCGCGCGCCTGGTCGTAGATGAAGACGCTCGCGACATCTAGCGCCACGGCCATGCCGAGCCGCGTGCGGATCAGATGCAGCATCAGGTCGAAGGTCGGCGAGGCGCCGCCGGTGGTGAACACCGGGCCATCGATGACGTAGCGGTCGGGGCGCACGTCGACGCCGGGAAAGGCCGACGAGAAATCCTCCATGTCCTCCCAGTGGGTGGTGGCGCTGCGCCCCTCCAGCAGACCCGCGCGGGCAACCAGCCAGGTGCCGGCCTCGACGCCGCCGCAGGCGCGTGCCGCGCGCGCCGCCCGGCGCAGTCCGGACAGCAGGGCCGATGTGGCGTAGTTCTGCGTGCCGAAGCCGGCGACGACGACCAGCATATCGGTTGTGTCAGCCGCATCGAAGCGGCCGCTGACCGCCACCGGCAGGCCGCATGTGGTGACCGGCGCCTCGCCTGTCACCGAGACCAGCCTGAAATCGAACAGCGTCTCACCGGCAATGCGGTTGGCGGCGCGCAACGGATCGACGGCCGACGCGACGCACATGATCGACGAGCCGGCGAATACCAGCAGCGTTACCTTGAGCGGCAAACGCTCGGCCCGAAAGATCGTCGGTTTTTCGTTTTTGGTCACACGATCTTCGTAAAACGCAAAACAGTTTCCGGCAAGTCAGGCATTCTTGCCCTACGTTCTATTGGGAGAGAGTCCGATGCCGTTAGCGATGAACCGTGAGGTTTTCATTACCTGTGCCGTGACCGGGTCCGGCGGTTCGCAGGACCGCAGCCCGCATGTGCCGCGCTCGCCCAGAGAGATCGCCGATTCGGCTATCCAGGCGGCAAAGGCAGGTGCTGCAATCGTGCACTGCCATGTGCGCGATCCCGAGACCGGCAAGCCTAGGCGCGACGTGCATCTCTATCGCGAAGTAACCGAGCGCATCCGCGCGGCGGACGTCGACGTGGTGCTGAACCTGACCGCCGGCATGGGGGGTGACATGGTATTCGGCCCGCCGGAGAAGCCGCTGCCGCTGAACGAAAAAGGCACGGACATGGGCGGCGCGAGCAACCGCATGGAACATGTGAGCCAGTGCCTGCCGGAAATCTGCACGCTCGATTGCGGCACCATGAATTTCGCCGAGGCCGATTATGTCATGACCAATACGCCCGGCATGCTGCGTGCCATGGGCGGCATGATGACGGCGCTCGGCGTCAAGCCGGAGATCGAGGCCTTCGACACCGGGCATCTGTGGTTCGCCAAGCAATTGGTCGAGGAAGAAGTGCTGAAGCCGGACGCGCTGGTGCAATTGTGCATGGGCGTGCCGTGGGGCGCGCCGGACGACCTCAACACCTTCATGGCCATGGTCAACAATGTACCGTCGACCTGGAACTGGTCGGCCTTTGCCATTGGCCGCAACCAGATGGCCTATGTCGCGGCCGCGGTGCTGGCTGGCGGCAATGTCCGCGTCGGACTGGAGGATAATCTCTGGCTCGACAAGGGCGTGCTGGCGACCAATGCGCAGCTGGTCGAGCGGGCGGTCAGCATCGTGTCGAATATGGGCGCCAGGGTCATCGGCCCGGAAGAAGTCCGCAAGAAGCTGAACCTGACGAAGCGGGCACCGCTTTGAAAAGCCGGTAGCCGGTTGGGAGGAGCCGCCGATGAAGACCGTGAAATTCACCGCCATGAAGGACGGCGACCGCGAGGACTATGCCTTCCTCACCGAGCACGAGATCGACTATGCGGCAAAGACCGGCGAGCGGCTGCTCGACGCGCTCGTCCAGCTTGATGCGGGCCTCTCGGGCTACAAGATCACCCGGCTCGGCCATTCACTGCAAGCGGCAACACGGGCCTGGCGCGACGGCGCCGACACCGACTGGATTGCCTGCGCCTTGCTGCACGATATTGGCGACATCTACGCGCCCTATAACCACGACGAGTATGCGGCGTCGATCCTGAAGCCTTTTGTGCGCGAGCAATGCACCTGGGTGGTGGAGAAGCACGGCGATTTCCAGCGCCTCTATTACGCCCACCACCTCGGCGGCAATCCACACGCCCGCGACCGTTTCGCCGGGCACATCTACTTCGACGATTGCGATAAGTTTTGCGAACGCTGGGATCAGTCGAGCTTCGATCCCGACTACGAGACATTGCCGATCGATTTCTTCCGGCCCTTCGTGCTCGAAGTGTTCGCGCGCAAGGCCTATGACGCATCCGTGATCCGTGCCGGCGAGCGTGTCGCCCTCACCGACCCCGCAACAGCCCGCACAAGAACCGGAGCTTCCGCATGAGCATCATCAACAAGGCGGCCGCGATCGGCGGCGGCGTCATCGGCGCCGGCTGGGTGGCGCGGCTGCTGCTCAACGGCATCGACGTGTCGATCTTCGATCCCGATCCCGAGGCGTCACGCAAGGTCGGCGAGGTGATGAAGGGCGCACGCCGCGCCTACAAGCAGATGCTGCCCGGCGGCCTGCCGAAAGAGGGCAAGCTTACCTTCGCCAAGACGATCGCCGAGGCGGTGGCCGACGCCGACTTCATCCAGGAAAGCGTGCCGGAGCGGCTCGACCTGAAGCACCGCGTGCTGGCCGAGATCGACCTTTATGCACCGGCCAACGCCATTATCGGCTCCTCCACCTCCGGCATCAAACCGACCGACATGCAGGTGGCGATGAAGAAGCACCCGGAGCGGCTGGTCGTCGGCCATCCGTTCAACCCCGTCTATCTGCTGCCGCTGGTCGAAATCGTCGGCGGCGAACAGACCTTTCCCGAGGCGATCGAAGTCGCCAAGGAGATGTATGCCTCGATCGGCATGAAGCCGGTGGTGATCCGCAAGGAGATCGAAGCGTTCGTCGGCGACCGGCTGCTCGAAGCGGCCTGGCGCGAGGCGCTGTGGCTGGTCAAGGACGGCATCTGCACGGTCGAGGAGCTCGACGACATCATGCGCTACGGCTTCGGCCTGCGCTGGGCGCAGATGGGCATGTTCCAGGTCTATCGCGTCGCCGGCGGCGAGGCCGGCATGCGCCACTTCATGGCGCAGTTCGGCCCGTGCCTGAAATGGCCGTGGACCAAGCTGATGGACGTGCCGGAGTTCAACGATGAGCTGGTCGAGCTGATCGCGACGCAGTCGGACGACCAGGCGCACGGTCTGTCGATCCGCGAGCTCGAAAAGATCCGCGACGACAATCTGGTCGCCATCATGGAGGCACTGTCGAAGCAGAACAAAGGCAAAGGCTGGGGTGCCGGCGCCCTGCATAAGGACTACACCAGGCAGCTGGCCAAGCTCGCGGCCAAGAAGCCCACCGCCTCCAAGGCGGCCGAAAAGGCCAAGGCTGAAAAGCCGAAGAAAAGGAAGAAAGGCTGAGACCATGGATTTTGGTCTTTCGGAGGAGCAGAAGCTCATCGTCGAGACGACGCGGGCCTTCGTCGAGAACGAGCTTTACCCGCATGAGCGCGAAGTAGAGCGTACCGGCGTGCTGCGCCGCGAGCTGATCGAGGAGATCAAGGCCAAGGCGATCGAAGCCGGCCTCTATGCCGCCAACATGCCGGCCGATGTCGGCGGCGCCGGGCTCGATACGGTGACCTGGCTGCTCTATGAAAAGGAACTCGGCCGCGCCAATTACGCGCTGCATTGGACCTGCGTGGCGCGGCCTTCGAACATCCTCCTTGCCGGCACGCCGGAGCAGCGCGAAAAATATCTGTTTCCCTGCATTCGCGGCGAGAAATGGGATTGCCTGGCAATGACCGAGCCGGGCGCCGGCTCCGATCTGCGCGGCATGAAGGCAACCGCCGTGCAAGACGGCGACGACTGGGTGCTGAACGGCACCAAGCATTTCATCAGCCATGCGGATCTCGCCGATTTCGCCATCGTCTTCATGGCCTCGGGTGAGGAAGAGTCTTCGCGTGGAAAACGCAAGAAGATCACCGCCTTTTTCGTCGACAAGGGCACCAAGGGTTTCACCGTGCGCGACGGCTACCGCAACGTCTCGCATCGCGGCTACACCAACGCCATCCTCGAATTCGACGATTGCCGGTTGCCGGCGAGCCAGGTTCTGGGCGAGGTCCACAAGGGCTTCGAGGTCGCCAATTCCTGGCTCGGCGCAACGCGCCTGCAGGTCGGCGCCACCTGCCTTGGCCGTGCCGAGCGGGCGCTTGGCCATGCCATCGAATACGCCGCGCAGCGCCAGCAATTCGGCCAGCCGATCGGCAAATTCCAGGGCGTGTCGTTCAAGCTCGCCGACATGGCGACCGAGCTGAAGGCCGCCGACCTGATGGTGTTCGAAGCCGGCTGGAAGTACGATCAGGGCACCGTCACCGACCAGGACATGGCCATGGCCAAACTGAAGGCCACCGAAATGCTCGCCTTTGTCGCCGACGAGGCGATCCAGATCCATGGCGGCATGGGGCTGATGGACGATTTGCCGCTCGAGCGCATCTGGCGCGACGCCCGCGTCGAGCGCATCTGGGAAGGCACTTCGGAAATCCAGCGCCACATCATCTCGCGGGCGCTGCTGCGCCCGTTCGGGGGCTGAACAGCGCAATGTTTGCATTCCTTCGCGCCCCCCTCTGTCCTATCGGACATCTCCCCCTCAAGGGGGGAGATCGGCCGCCATTCCTGATTTCGCCAGTTATTGCCGTTGCATGCCTGGGGCCGGCGGCCCAACTGCCAATCTCCCCCCTTGAGGGGGAGATGCCAAGTTTTGGCAAAGAGGGCAGGGCAGAGGGGGGTGTTCATGCACAAACTTGAACGTCTTTTGCGCCCACGAACGATCGCGGTCTTCGGTGGCGCGCAGGCTGCCGCCGTCGTCGCGCAATCGATCAAGATGGGCTTTGCCGGCGAGATCTGGCCGGTGCATCCGAGCAAGGCCGAGGTCGCCGGCCGCAAGGCCTATCGCTCGGTGGCCGAATTGCCCGGTGCGCCGGATGCCGCTTTCGTCGGCGTCAACCGGCACTTGACCATCGAAGTGGTCAAGGCACTGGCCGAGCGCGGCGCCGGCGGTGCGGTCTGCTTCGCCGCCGGCTTCCTCGAAACCGAGGCCTATGACGAGGACGGCGAGCGGCTGCAGGCCGAGCTGGTCGCGGCGGCGGGCCAAATGCCAATCATCGGGCCGAACTGCTACGGGCTCATCAACTATGCCGACGGCGCGCTTTTGTGGCCCGACCAGCATGGCGGCATCAGGCTGCCAGAAGACGGTCGCGGCGTTGCCATCATCACCCAGTCGTCGAACATCGCCATCAATATGACGATGCAGAAGCGCGGCCTGCCGATCGCCTTTCTGATGACCGCCGGCAACCAGGCGCAGACCGGGCTTTCCGAAATGGCGCTCGGCCTGATCGAGGACGACCGTGTCACCGCGCTCGGCTTGCATATCGAGGCTTTCGATTCGGTAGCCGGCTTCGAAAGGCTGGCGGCACGGGCGCGCGAGCTGAAAAAGCCTGTCATCGCCATGAAGGTCGGCCGCTCCGAGCAGGCGCGGCAGGCGGCCGTTTCCCATACCGCGTCGCTGGCCGGCTCGGACGCAGCGTCCGGCGCCTTCCTGAAGCGGCTCGGCATCGCGCGCATCGATTCGATCCCGGCCTTCATCGAGGCGCTCAAGCTGCTGCACGTCACCGGCCCCCTGCCCGGCTACCGGCTGTCGTCGATGAGCTGTTCGGGCGGCGAGGCGTCGGTGATGGCCGACAGCGCCGAAGACCGCTGGGTGACGTTTCCGCCACTCACCCCCGAGCACCGCGCGCATGTCAAATCGACGCTCGGGCCGCTGGTCGCGGTGGCCAACCCGCTCGACTACCACACCTTCATCTGGAACAACGAGCCGGCGATGACCGCCACCTTCACCGCGATGGTGTCGGGCGGCTTCGACCTCAACATGCTGGTGCTCGATTTCCCGCGCCCCGACCGCTGCTCGGACACCGACTGGTGGGCGACGCTGCGCGCCTTCGAAGTGGCGCTGAAGACCAACAGCGCGCAAGGCGCGATCGTCTCCTCGCTGCCGGAGAACCTGCCCGAGGAATACACTGCCGGCCTGATGGCGCGGGGCATGGTGCCGCTGTTCGGCATCTCCGAAGCCATGGACGCCGCCCAGGCGGCGGCCTTCATCGGCTGGGCCTGGCGCGAGCCGCAGGCGCAGCCGATCGACACTTCGGCGTCCGGCGCGCCGGCCGGCGACCATGTCACGCCGGACGAGGCCGAGGCGAAGGCGCGGCTCATCGAGGCCGGGCTCCCCGTGCCGAAGGGCGAGCGCGCCGGCAACGCGGTCGAAGCTGTCATCTCCTCGATGGCGCTCGGCTTCCCGGTGGCGCTGAAGGCCCTTGGTGTCATCCACAAGTCCGAGCTCGACGCGGTCCGGCTCAATTTGAGGGATGCCGAATCCGTCAGCACCGCCGCCCACGATCTCGGCCCGCTCGGCACGGGCCTTTATGTCGAGCGCATGGTGCGCGACGGCGTCGCCGAGCTGCTCGTCGGCTTCACCCGCGACCCGATGTTCGGCGCGGTGATGACGCTCGGCACCGGCGGCGTGCTGGTCGAGCTGTTGCGCGACAGCGTCACGCTGATGCTGCCGGCGACCCGCGACGATATCGAGGCCGCTTTGCGCGGGCTGAAACTGTTCCCGCTGCTCGACGGCTATCGCGGTCGGCCGAAGGCCGATGTTGCAGCGGCAATCGATGCGATATCTGGCATTGCCGCTTTCGTGCAGCAAAACGCCGGCGAGATCGAGGAACTCGACATCAATCCGCTGATCGTCTGCACCGAAGGCAAGGGCGCCTGGATCGCCGATGCGCTGCTGGTACTTGGAGACAAGAAGAATGTCTGAAATCATTTCGACCCGCCGCGAAGGCGCTGTCCTCGAAGTCACGCTCGACCGGCCCAAGGCCAATGCCATCGACCTGAAGACGTCGCGGCTGATGGGCGAGACTTTCAAGGCGTTTCGCGACGATCCCGACTTGCGCGTCGCCATCGTCAAGACCGCCGGTGGCAAGTTCTTCTGCGCCGGCTGGGACCTGAAGGCCGCGGCCGGCGGCGACGCGGTCGACGGCGACTACGGCGTCGGCGGCTTCGGCGGGCTGCAGGAACTGCGCGATCTCAACAAGCCGGTGATCGCCTGCGTCAACGGCATGGCGGTCGGCGGCGGCTTCGAACTGGCGCTATCCTGCGACCTCATCTATGCGTCGGACCACTCCTCCTTCGCGCTGCCCGAAATCCGCGCCGGCACGCTGGCCGATGCGGCGACGATCAAGCTGCCGAAGCGCATCCCCTACCATGTCGCCATGGACCTTTTGCTCACCGGCCGCTGGATGGACGTCGCCGAGGCGAATCGCTGGGGCCTGGTCAACGAGGTGCTGCCCAAGGACAGGCTGGAGGACCGCGTCTGGGAGATCGCGCGGCTGCTCGCCAGCGGCCCGCCGCTGGTCTTCGCCGCGATCAAGGAGACGGCCCGGGTCGCAGAATCGCTGACTTTCCAGGACGCGATGAACCGGGTGACGCGCCGGCAACTGTCGACGGTTGACGCACTCTACGGCTCGGAGGACAATCTCGAGGGCTTTCGCGCCTTTGCCGAAAAGCGCGATCCGGTGTGGAAGGGGAAGTAGTGGTATTGCAGGAATGATGGCGCTCACCCCCCTCTGTCCTGCCGGACATCTCCCCCTCAAGGGGGGAGATTGGATGTCATCATCGCTTTCGCCAATTGTCGACGCCGGAGAAAAGGCGGTTTCGCCGAAGCTGCCGATCTCCCCACTTGAGGGGGAGATGGCCGGCAGGCCAGAGGGGGGTGTTCAGGCGGATTCATTGCGATCCATCCAGCGCCCATGACCGACTACAAAACCCTCATCGACGCCGAGACCTGGGCCTTCATCGAGCGGACCAATTCTTATTATCCGCCCGATACGATCGACTACACCATCGCCGAGCAGCGCGAGATCTACAACCGGATGTGCCGCGAGTTCTTTGCCGGCTATCCCCAAGGCGTCACGGCGGAAACCACCGCCATTGCCACACCCTGGCACATTCCGATCCGCGTCTACCGCGCCCCGGCGCCGGAAGCTTCGGCGATGGTGCTTTATTTCCATGGCGGCGGTTTTATCCTCGGCGGGCTCGACAGCCACGACGACCTCTGCGCCGAGCTGTGCGGCCGCACCGGCTATGAAGTGGTTTCGGTCGACTACCGGCTGGCGCCTGAGCACCTTCATCCGGCCGCCTTCGACGACGCCATCAGCGCCTTCGAATGGGCGGCGGCGACTTACGAGCGTCCTGTCCTGCTCTGCGGCGACAGTGCCGGCGGCAATCTCGCCGCCGCTGTCAGTCACGCAACGCGCGGCCATGCGCGCAAGCCGATCGGCCAGATTCTGGTCTATCCCGGCCTTGGCGGCGACAGCTCCGCCGGTTCCTACGTCACCCACGCGGAGGCGCCGATGCTTACCGCGCGCGACCTCGTTTTCTACAGGGACATCAGGACCGGTGGCGACGATCGCACCGGCGATCTCACTCTGTGGCCGCTCGCCGACGCCGAGTTCGCCAATCTTCCGCCCACCGTCGTGATCACCGCTGAATGCGACCCGCTGTCGTCGGACGGCGAAGCCTATCGCGACCGCATCGTTGCCGCGGGCGGGCGCGCCTGGTGGCTCGAGGAGCCGGGGCTGGTGCATGGCTATTTGCGCGCCAGGCACACGGCCGGCCGCGCCCGCTCGAGCTTTACCCGGATTGTCGATGCGGTAGCGGTTTTGGGAAGGGGCGAGTGGATCTGGTGAGGGATGTCTTCCCGACCAGAACGGGCCTTTGTCGGCCGGTACAGCTCTATTTGCGGCGGCGTCGCCGGCCGGAAACCTGCTTCAGCCAAGGTCCTAAATGAAAGCCGCTCATCAGCAGGTACATCGGGACCATGCCGCCCAGCGGTGACGCCTCTTGCCCGGTCGAGCACATCATGTCCGGCGCGCCGCCGAGAAGCGTCAGCAGCGCCATGGTTGCGAAGGTCGGCGCGGCCGCAAAGGACAGCCAATCGGCTGCACTATGGCCGGCCGGGCTCGCATCGCCGGTGGATCCGCCTGCATGAATCTCGCTCATGTCCGTTGTCCTGCATAGCGAGCGGGATGCGGTCGAACCGTGCATCCCGCTCCTCCAATTGTCCTGGCCGCATTTGCGCGACGCCAAAGACGTTCTATTCAGTGCGGTTCCGGAACGCGGCCTCTCCGGCGTCCGACACCTCGACCCACTTTTTGTCGGGAACGGCTTCGGCGCCGTAATTGTCGTGCCAGTTCCACCACTTGTACGTCGGCGTCTGCGGATAGCCCTCGGGCGAATCCTCCCAAACCTCCTGGCGGCCGAGCGGCGACAGGTCGAGATAGCTCCATACGGTCCCCATCGCCTCGTCGCCGCGGTTGTTAATGAAGTAGGTACGGAACACGCGATCACCGTCGCGGATGAACACGTTGTGGCCGTGCCATTCGTCAACGCCGAAATCGGCATCGAAGCTGTCGGTGATGGTGTACCAGGGCATCTTCCAGTCCATCCGCGCCTTCAGCCGCGCAATGTCGGCCTGCGGTGCGCGCGAGGCGTAGGCAAGCGTGGTGTCGCGGGCGTTCAGATGGGCAAGATTGCCGACCTGGTCCGCCCCCAGCGAGCAGCCGCGGCAAGCGTGGTCGGGCCAGCCGAATACGCCGGGCTCGAAGAAGGCGCGGTAGACGATCAGCTGACGGCGGCCCTCGAACAGGTCGAGCAGGCTCACCTTTCCGTCGGGGCCCTCGAACGTATAGGTCTTCTCCACCGCCATCCACGGCATCCGCCGGCGCTCGGCGGCCAGTGCGTCGCGAGCCCGGGTCACAGTCTTCTCCTTCACGAGCAACTGCTGGCGCGCGGCCTCCCACGCGTCAGGCGAAACGACCGGTGGTGTCTTCATCGCGAGCCGCGTCGTCTGCTCGCCTGTGCCATTCTGATGTGCCGTCATTGTGCATCTCCCTTGCTGGTTTGTCGCCGCACCGGCGCGACGTGTTGGGTCGTGAGCCAGGATAGGGGCGATAGCGGATTGGCGAGAGTGACAAGTGTGACGCGATTCCGACGGGTCCGCTGATCACGGCCAATTTCGCCGCCCGCGACGCCCCTGCGCTCATTCGTGCCCGGACTGCTGAATGGGCCGAGCGCCGGCCAGATAGCGGTCATTGTCAAACGGCTCGGCGTGGTTGCTGTCCGGACTCCACAGCTGCCGGTGGGTTCGTGTGAGATCGCCGAGGTAGACATGCAGCGCACCCGATCGCGCACCGCCCGTATTCGCAACCGCATGCACGGTATTTGACGCCATGTGCACCACGGCAGGCGCTGCGATGTCCTGCCTTTCGGGAACATCGAGTTCGCTGCCGGCAACGGGATAGATGAAGTTCGTCTCGCTGCCCTTGTAGATGCCGATCAAGGCATCCATCAGGTGGTTGTGAGGCGGGTACTGCAGGCCGGGCGACAGAGTGATGTGATAGATCGTCAGGTTCGGACTCGCATGCAGAAGCACCTCGTCGTCGTCTTCTTCGTGAGCGAGTGTTCCCGATGCGTGAAAGCGGTTGGTGTAGTCGCCCAGGACCGTCCTTACCGCTTCGAGGGGATCTGGCCCTTTCGCTGCATTGACGATATCATCGGCAACAGCGTAGAGGGGCGAGTTGGCGGCTAAAGGCATATCAGTTATCCTCCCTGAGATGCTCAGATTGCTTATCTGAGATGCTCACGCTAGCGAATGCTGAGGCCAGCGTCAATCGGACAGCCAGACGGACAAAATATGAAAACGACGAAGTTGACCGCCGAACCGGCAAGACCGGCTACGGTCGAGGCGACAGCACTGTCGGCCGCCGACGTCCTTCGCAGGGAACAGGCATATGAGCAGCTGAGGAACGACATCATTGCCTGCGTGTTGCGCCCCGGCGAAGCGCTGACGGAGAAACAGATCGGTGATCGATACCAGATCAAAAAGGCGACCATCCGCGCGGCCTTGGCCCGCCTGATGCAGGAAGGACTGGTCAGGAGCGAGCCGCGCCGCGGCTACGTCGTTGCTACGCTCAGCCTGCGGGATGTCAACGAGATCTTCGATGTCCGCAGCTTGATCGAGCCGGAAGTGTTCAGGGTAGCGGCATCGAACATGACCGAGCGCGGGCTCGAGGATGTCAGGCTGGCAGCGCAAAAAGTGCTGAAGCCGGAGACGCTACGCAGCCACGTTGCCTTTCTTGCGGCCGACCGTGCCTTTCGTCTGGCCCTTGCGGAGCTCTCGGGAAATTTACGACTGGCGCATCTCCTGGACCAGATACTCGACCAGTCGGCGCGGGTTCTCCACCTCGGCTTCAAGTCCCGCGACTTCACCCAGTTGATCATCGCCCAGCAAAAGGAGCTGGTCCTTGCCTGCGAGGCAGGCGAGGTTTCCGCCATCGTCAAACTTGTCCGTTCGCAGTGCCTGTCTCTCAAGAAGCAGGTGCTCGAGGCTTTGCTTGCCGGTTCCAAGCTTCAAGACGTCAATTTGCAGCCCTTCGCCTAGAGCGGTTCCGGTTCTCCTGGAACCGGTAACCCGCTCTAACCATCTGTTTTGCCGCATTTATGCGGACGCCAAATGATTCCATTTGGCTGCAAAATGCTCTAAGGGAAGTTGGCCACTCGGTGCGACCCGCCACCTTGGCGCAACGGCCGCCGGCGGGCCTTGTTTCACCCCACCGCGCGTGCCGCCGCCCGTCCGGCACTGCGGCCGGAAAAGATGCAGCCGCCGAGAAACGTGCCTTCGAGCGCTGCATAGCCGTGCATGCCGCCGCCGCCGAAACCGGCGGCCTCGCCCGCCGCGTACAGCCCCTCGACTGGTTGGCCGCCGGCGCCCAGCACGCGGCTGTCGAGGTCAGTCTCCAGCCCACCGAGCGTCTTGCGGGTCAGGATGCTGAGCCTGACGGCAATCAGCGGGCCATTGGCGGGATCGAGCAGCTTGTGCGGTCTTGCGGTGCGGATCAGCCGGTCGCCGAGATAGGCTCGCGCGCCGCGCAACGCAGTAATCTGCATGTCCTTGGAGAACGGATTGTCGAGCTGCCGGTCGCGGGCGCGGATTTCGCGCTCAACCTGCGCCAGTTCGAGCAGCGGCTCGCCGCCGGCCACTGCGTTCATGCCGGCGACCAGCGCCGGCAAATCAGGCTCGACGATGAAATCCTCGCCCTTCTCCATGAACGCCTTGACCGGCGCGGGCACGCCGCTGGTGGCGCGGCCGAGCACCTGGCGCCAGCTCTTCCCCGTCAGATCGGGGTTCTGCTCGGAGCCCGACAGCGCGAACTCCTTCTGGATGATCTTTTTGGTCAGGATGAACCAGGAATGATCGAAGCCGGTGCTCATGATGTGGCTGAGCGTGGCCAACGTGTCGAAGCCGGGATAGAGCGGGACCGGCAGGCGCTTGCCGCGCCCATCGAGCCACAGCGATGACGGGCCGGGCAGGATGCGGATCGCATGATCGGTCCAGATCGGTGCCCAGTTCCTGACGCCCTCGACATAGTGCCACATGCGGTCGCGGTTGATCAGCCGGCCGCCGGCGGCTTCGGCGATCGCCAGCATGCGGCCGTCGACATGATCGGGAACGCCAGTGATCATGCGTTTCGGCGGCGCGCCCATCCGCTTCGGCCAATTCTCCCGGACCAGCTGGTGATTGGCGCCGATGCCGCCGGAGGCGACGATGACGGCCTGCGCCTTCAGCTCGAAATCGCCGGTGATCTCGCGCGAGCTCTTGCGGCCGCGCTCGGCATCGCTCGCCGCCAATAGGTCGCCGCGCACGCCGTCGACGACGCCGCCCGTCCGCGTCAATTCGTTGACCCGGTGACGGAATTTGAAGCGGATCAGCCCGCGCTTCTCGGCCTCGCGTACGCGCTGCGCGAACGGTTCGAGCACGCCAGGGCCGGTGCCCCAGGTGATGTGGAAGCGCGGCACCGAATTGCCGTGGCCGACGGCATTGCCGCCGCCGCGCTCGGCCCAGCCGACCACCGGAAAGAATTTCAGGCCGCGCTGCATGAGCCAGGAGCGCTTCTCGCCGGCGGCGAAGCCGAGATAGGCCTCGGCCCAGCGGCGCGGCCAGAGATCTCAGCGCCAGCTCATACGAATCGCGGATGCGCATGCGCCGCTGTTCGGGCGAATCGACAAGGAAGATGCCGCCGTGCGACCAGAATGCCTGGCCGCCAAGCGACTGTTCCGGCTCCTGCTCGACGATGATGGTCTTCTTGCCGGCCGCAGTCAGTTCGGCCGCCGCGACAAGGCCGGCAAGGCCGGAGCCGACAATGATCACATCCGCATCGTCGGACATCTATTTGGCCATGATCTTGTCCAAAAACCGGTCCCCACTTTTTGGGATCATGGCCGGCCTAGACTGTTTCCCAGCCTTCCTTCTCGCCGGCGCGGAAGATGGCATCGATGACCTTCTGGTTGAGCACCGATTCTTCCAGAGTGAAGACGCGGTCCTTGCCGCCCTGGGCCGCCCGCGCAAAGGCCTCGACTTCCAGCCGGTATTGCTGCGTGCCGGGAAAGCGGAACACCTGCGCCTCGCTGTGGTTCTGGTTGTGCAGCTCGACGCGGTGATGGTCGTAGAGCCCGGCGTTGAACGGTGAGAACACCTCGATGAAGCCCTTCTCGCCGTGCAAGACCATCACCTGGCGTGCCGCCATCTGCGTCGACAGGTAAAACGACAGCTCGAAGTCGCCGAAATCGGCGCGGATCGAGGAATAGATGTCGGTGCCGAATGTCTTGTCGCGCTCGATCGTCGCCTGGACGCGCAGAGGCTCCTTGCCGGTCGAAAAGCGCGTCGATACCGTCGGATAGACGCCGATGTCGGGCAGCGCGCCGCCGCCGAGATCGAGCTTGTTGCGCATGTTGTTGGGGTCGACATTGTAATAGGAGAACGCGCCCTGGACATGGCGCAGCCGGCCGATGGCGCCGTTGGCGATCAGCTCGCGCACCTTGATCCACTGCGGATGGTAGACGACCATGAAGGCTTCGCAGACCAGCACCTTCCTGGCATCGCGCAGCTTGATCAGCGGCGGAATGTCCTTGGCATCGAGCGCCAGCGGTTTTTCGACCAGGACATGCTTGCCGGCCTCGATCGCCTTGGCCGTCCATTCGACATGCTGCGAGGTCGGCAGCGGAATGTAGACGCCGTCGATGTCGCTGGAGGCGAGCAGCTCCTCATAGGAGCCGAACGCGTGGCGCGCACCGAAGCGTTCGCCCAGCGCCCGCGCTTTCGACAGATCGCGGCTGGCAATCGCGGACAGCACGCCGTTCTCCGCCTCGACGATTGCCGGCAAAAGCTGCTCGCGGCCGATCTTGGCCGTCGACAAAACACCCCATCGGAACATCAAATTTCTCCTCTCGATTGCAGGCCTGGAGGTTTGCCCTAATTCAGGAGAAAAGCCAATGCGGGAGCATGGCGGCGAACAGGGCGATCATCTGCGGCTTGTCCGGATGCCGGCGCTGCCCTTGCGGAACCTGGGTTCCCCGCCCCACGAAGTGGGGAGAGGTGGCTCGGGCGAAGCCCGAGACGGAGAGGGGCCTTTGCGGCGGCCGAATTGGCTGTTCACGCGCCCGTTATGCGCTTCGCATCATAATCAGTCCGCGCCCTGCCCCTCCAGGATTCTGGCTTGGCGGCCGTCGTCCCCCTCTCCGTCCCGGGCTTCGCCGGGCCACCTCTCCCCCGCTTTGCGGGGGCAAGGAACCCCGGTCCTGCAAAGACTATCCCCGCTTGCCGGTCAGCGTCATGTCGAAGTCGACGACGTTGGAATAAATCGGCGTGCCGACATCCATGCCGTAGCGCGACCGCAGCACCTTGCCGGTGACGTGGAATTTTATCGTGCCCGCCTTGAGGCCGCCGAGATCGGCGGTGAATTTTTCCTGAAAGGTCTTGCCGCGCGCCGTCAGCCTGCCGGTAACCAGGGCTGACGTGTCGCCGGTCCGTTTGACGCTGGTCGAACGGAACTGGATCTCCGGGTTGTCGGCGGCGTCGAAGACCGCGTCCGAGCGAAGAAAGGCATCGATGCGGCTTTGGCCGGTGCCGACGCTTTCGGGGAAGATGGTGAAATTGACCTGGGACCGGCCGACATCGCTGTTGTCGATCAGGATACTGCCCTTGAAGCGGGCGAAGGCGCCGTCGAGACCGCCGCCGCCGAGCTTGGCGATGGAGAAGTGGATGCTGGAACTCCCCGGGCGGATGATGTAGCTGCCGGCCGCGTCGCCGAGGGCAACGGCGGCGAAAACAGGCATGGCAAAACAAGCGGCGGCGGCCGCAAATCCGAAGATGCGCGCGTACATGGAAATGGTCCTCTTGGCAGGCAACGCTTTCTTGCGTCCTCGCCCCGTCAACGAATGAGCCGTCCGCTCTATTCCCTGTCGTGATGTGACGAAGCCGTGATCATGCGCGTCAGCACGGTATCCCTCAGCCAGAAATGATGGCGCAGCGCTGCGGCGAGATGCAAAGCGACAAGTCCGATGCCGGCATAGGCGAGATACCAGTGCGTCGCTGCCCAGAAGCTTTCTGCCGTGTCCGATTCACCGAGCGGCAGATTGGGCATGACGAACAGATTGAACGGCACGCTCGGGATCTCCAGCACCGAGACCGAGACCAGCGCCCAGCCGGACAACGGCAGAGCGAGCTGAAACGCATAAAGCGCGAGATGGACCAGCGGCGCCGCACGGCGCTCGAAAGGCCCGACCGAGCGCGGCAGCGGCGGGGCCGGTCTGCCTAGGCGCCAGGCGATGCGCAGGATGACCAGTCCAAGCAGCAGGAAGCCGAAGGATTTATGCAGCTGGATCAGCTCGAAGGCGGTGCGCTGGCTGGACAGCCGCACCATGACGAAGCCGAGCACGAACTGGCCGATAAAGAGCGCCGCGATCAGCCAGTGAAGGATGATCGCCGTCCAGCCGTAGCCGGCCGTCTGGTTTTTGGGCAGTGCTGACATGGTCGGTGAACGAATGCCAGGTCGGCTTTCTTCCACCTCTCCCTTGTGGGGAGGGTTGGCTTACTCGCCGACCTTGAAAAAATCGACAAAGGCCCTGAGCGCCGGCCGCATCTGGCGGCGGCTGGGGTAATAGACGAAGAAGCCGTCGAAGCGCGGGCACCAGTCCTCCAGCACGCGAACGAGCTTGCCGGCGGCGAGCGCGGCGCGGACATAGTCCTCGAACACGAAGGCGAGCCCGGCGCCGTCAACCGCGGCATTGGCAATCAGATGGTCCTCGTCGAGGATCAGCGGCCCTTGCACCGCTATCTCGATCTCCTCGCCGTTTTGCTCGAATTCCCAGCGGTAGAGAATGCCGCTGGAGAAGCGGAAGCGGATGCAGCGGTAAGCGGCGAGATCGCGCGGATGCTGCGGCTTGGGCACGGTCTCGAAATAGGCTGGCGCGCCGACCACGGCGCCGCGAAGGTCTGGTCCGATGCGCACCGCGATCATGTCGCGTTGCAGGCTCTCGCCCAGTCGCACACCGGCATCGAAGCCGCCCTCGACGACGTCGGTGAAGCGGTCCTCGATGACGATCTCCAGCACGATGTCGGGATAGGCAGCCGCAAAGGCGCTGAGCCTCGGCGTCAGCGCCAGGTGGGCCGCGGTGCGCGGCACGGTCAGCCGGAGATTGCCGGCCGGCCGGTCGCGCGCCTCGATCGCCGATTCCAGCGCCAGGTCGATTTCCGACAGCGCCGGCCTGAGGCGCTCGAGCAGTTGCGCGCCCTCCTCGGTCGGAGCGACGCTGCGCGTGCTGCGCGCCAGCAGGCGAACGCCAAGACACGCTTCCAGGCTGGACACCGCATAGCTGACCGCCGATGGCGCGATCGCCAGCTCCTTGGCGGCGCCGCGAAAACTGCCGCATTGGGCGACCGTTGCCAGTACCGCGAGCTGTGAAAGATGGGTTCGCTTCATTGATCTATTTCTTGGAACAGCCCGTGCAAATGAGAGCCGATTATCGAACGCAGGGCAAGACGCTATCTCTGCGGCATCACAACCATCACAACAAGGAGACACGTGATGCAAACCCGCAAGCTTGGCAATGAACTTGACGTCTACCCGGTCGGCCTCGGCTGCATGGGGATGAGCTTTGCCTATGGTGGCCAGCCGGAGGCGGAGGCGATTGCCACGCTGCGCCATGCCGTCGAGATCGGGGTCAATTTCTTCGACACGGCCGAGGTCTATGGCCCTTACGAGAACGAAATCCTGGTCGGCAAGGCGCTGAAGCCGGTGCGTGACAAGGTGACGATCGCAACCAAATTCGGCTTCAAGATCCTCGAAGAAGGCAGCGGCATGGAGCGCATGGCCGGTGTCGATAGCCGCCCGGAGCATGTCAAGGCGGTGGCCGAAGCGTCATTGAAGCGGTTGGATACGGAGGTGATCGATCTCTATTACCAGCACCGCGTCGACCCCAACGTGCCGATCGAGGATACGGTCGGCGCCATGGCCGAGCTGGTGCGCGAGGGCAAGGTGCGGGCGCTCGGCCTGTCGGAGGCGAGTGCGGCGACCATCCGCCGGGCGCATGCCGTGCACCCGATCGCCGCCGTGCAGAGCGAGTATTCACTGTGGAGCCGCGATCCGGAGGGGGAAGTGTTTGCCGTCTGCCGCGAGCTCGGCATCGGCTTTGTCCCGTATAGCCCGCTCGGCCGCGGCCTGCTCACCGGCACGATCGCCAAGCCCGATGTTCTCGGCGCCGACGACTGGCGCCGCGGGTTGCCGCGCTTCCAGGCCGACGCCATGGCGGCCAATGCGGCGGTCGTCGCCGTGCTGGAAAAGATGGCCGCCGGGAAGGGCGTGACGCCGGCGCAGCTGGCGCTCGCCTGGGTGCTGCATCAGGGCGACTTCATTGTCCCGATCCCTGGTGCCCGCAAGATCCGACATCTCGAACAGAATACGGCGGCAGCCGATATCGTACTGAGCCAGGCCGAGGTGGCATCCATCGGCGACGCCCTGTCGCCGGAAAAGGTGGTCGGCAAGCGCTATACCGAGGAGCTGCTGGCGCTGGTCAACGGGTGAACGGCAATCGACGGCGCAATCGAAACGGGGCGTTTCGGCACCCCTTTTTGACTAATACGGTGCGATGCAAAGCGTTGTGAGACCTCGGCGCGAGGCACCCCCTCTGTCCTGCCGGACATCTCCCCCTCAAGGGGGGAGATTGGCAGTTCCCGCGCCCTCCCCGCCCTTCCGGCGCCGGTGATTGGCGAAAGCCGAGGCGACATCCGATCTCCCCCCTTGAGGGGGAGATGCCCGGCAGGGCAGAGGGGGGGTGCCTCGCGCCGACATTTCCTACCAAGGCACGACACTGATCTCCGGCCAGTTCTCCCTGGCACGCGCGCCCTTCATCTCGTGCGTCTGCCGATTATCCAGTGCACGGTTCGGGGTAACGCGAAACGAGAAGATGTCGTCGAGCCCGAACGGCGCCACGAGCGCGAGTTGCCCATCGATGCCGAATCTAACGCCGACCGCATGGGTTTTCGAAGCGAAATAGGACAGCGCCTCGGCGGACGACGACAGTCTGGGATAGGAACCGCCAAAGCGCGCCTCAAACCACAGATGCACCCGCGCCTGGTTGCGCACTTCGACCGGCAGCGTCAGTCCTTCGAACTGCTTCGCCGCCCGGCGGATGACCGTGTCCTCGGCTTCATAGGACAGATCGCTCTCATCGAAATAGAACAGGTCGACATCCCGGATGCCGTACCCCGAGGGCTTTCCGGTCAGATGATTCCAGACGCTGTTGTAAAGCGCGCCTGAGACGACCAGCCAGTCCGGCAGGCCTAGCACCCGTACCCGCGACAGCGTCTCACCGACCAGCGGATCGGCTGAGACGATATCGAGAAAGACTGCACGCTGTTCCTCGAAGGGCAGCCCTGAATAGCGCAGATGGTCCATCGCCCTTTGGAGGGCGATTCGTCACCTGCCGGCAACCCCTCTAGATCCTCAGCGCGCCATCCGTTGTGCAATTATCGGAAAGGGCGTCGTGACGCCCATTTCTGCAGGCTAGTTTCCCTCTCGCCCAAGGCTCATTGTTCGGTCGGTCTCGGACCAGAAGACTGGCTCCTCGATTGACGGCCATTCTTCGCCGTACACAAAGCCTTCGATCGCATCTAGCTTTCCTTCAATCTCATCGAAGAACAGCACCATGCCGCAAAGAAGCTGGTCAGGTCCAACGCACGCTACCCGAAGCGAACTGAACACTCGACTCTCAAAGCGCAATTCCGGGGGAACCGATGAGGCAACGATTGTGGTCATGAACCCTACAGGATCGCGGCTGCGGTCTTTGACTTTCAGCGCACGCATCATGTCAGGAGAAACGCCGGCGGAACGGCAGAACTCCTTGACGAAAAACACTTCCAGCGGGGTCAGGTGCATTTAGCTCAGCGGCAGAACGGACAGCGTTTCATTGGCGCTTGTACATCACGTCCGTTCGGATGACGTACTTGCGCCCCGACAGCACCTCGTCGCCGCGATGCTCGATCGGATGGTAGAACGCCAGTGCCATTCCTTTCTTCGGCTTCACCAGAAGACTGCTACCGGCATAGCCCGGCACCTCGCCGCGAAACGAGGTTCCTCCCCCTTCAAATCCATCTGATAGATAAATCATGAACGTGAACTGACTGCGCTCCAAGGCGTGGCGCTCGAAATAGCCGTCATGGTGCCAATCGAACTTCTGGCCCGGCCCATAGCGATAGAAACGGAAACGCTCATTCAGCCCGGTCAAGCGCCAGTCGCCGAGACCACGATAGAGCAGAGGCCGCGCCCGTGCGAAGAGCAAATCCGCAAGGTCCTCGTCATCGAAGACAACCCGGTCGTTATTGCGAAGCTCCTTCAGGACGGTGGCGCCGCCGGAGCTGTTCACCTTGGCCGCCTCGAAACCGTGCCGTTCACTGTCAGCGATCAGATCGGCGCATTCCTGGTCATCCAAGAAGCCGTCGATCGTCCCGATGTGAGTTGCCAGCCAGGTGATGGAGAGTTTGCTGGTGTGAACCATCATCGCATCCGTTCTAGGTTCTGAGCACGCCGCCGGTCTGCTTGCCGACATTCTCGACGATGCGCTTGGCCAGCGCCTCGAAATCGTCGTCGGTCAGCGTCTTTTCGACCGGCTGGATCGACACTTCAATGGCGATCGATTTTTTCGCCGCGCCGAGCGCTGCACCCTCGAAAACATCGAACACCGAGACGCCGGAAATCAGCTTTCGGTCGGCGGCAAGGGCGGCGCGAACGAGTGTGCCGGCTTCGACCGCCTTGTCGACAACGAAGGCGAAATCGCGCTTGACCGCCTGGAAGGCGGACAGATCAAGCCTCGGCTTCGTCCGCGTCGGCTTGGCCTTCGGCTCGGGCACCGCATCGATGAACACTTCGAAGCCGCAGAGCGGGCCGGAGACGTCCAGCCCCTCCAGCGTCTTCGGGTGGAACTCGCCAAACGTGCCAAGGATTACCTTCGGCCCAAGCTTGATCGTGCCGGAGCGGCCGGGATGATACCAGGCCGGGCCGCCAGCCTCGATCTGCAGCCGCTCGACCGGCGCGCCGCAGGCTTCGAGTGCTGCGATCGCATCGGCCTTGGCATCGAAGACGCCGACGGCGCCGGCATTGCCGGCCCAATGGCGGCCGGAGCCCTCGAGCCTGGCGGTGCCGCGCCGCACGCCGGCGGCAACACGCCGCTGCTGGTCGGCGCCGTCGCCCTCGTAAGTGCCCGACACTTCGAACAGCGCGACATCGCCGATGCCCCTGTCGGCATTGCGCTGAGCTGCCGCAATCAGCCCCGGCAGCAGCGACGGCCGCATGTCCGACATATCGGCGGCGATCGGGTTGGCAAGCTTCAGCGCCTGCTGGCCGCCGCCGAACAATTCGGCGTGTTTTGCCGGAACGAACGACCAGGTGACGGCCTCCATCATGCCGCGCACGGCAAGCGCCCGCTTGGCGGCGCGGGTGCGGATCTGCAGCACAGTCAGGATCCTGGCGTTGACCGCATCGTGCGAACCAAGCGGCTGCGGCGCGATATTGTCGACGCCGTGGATGCGCATGACCTCCTCGACCAGGTCGGCCTTGCCGTCGACATCCGGCCGCCAGGACGGGACCGCCACATTGACGACATCGCCCGTGCCCTCCGGCTTGAAGCCGAGGCGGGCTAGAATGTCGAGGCTCGTCGCGCGCGGCACTTCGATGCCGGTCAGCCGCTTCACTTCCGACAATGGGAACGAGACGATCTTCGGCTGATGGCCGGCATAGCCGACGACTTCGGTTTGCGCCGGCGTACCGCCGCAGAAATCGAGCACCAGCTTCGTCGCCAGCTCCACACCGGGAATCATCATTTCCGGGTCGACGCCACGCTCGAAGCGGTAGCGTGCGTCGGTGATGATGCCGAGCGTGCGGCCGGTGCGGGCGGTGGTGATCGGGTCCCAAAGCGCCGACTCGATCAGCACGTCGGTGGTGTTCTCGTTGCAGCCGGAATGCTCGCCGCCCATGATGCCGGCGATCGATTCGATGCCGTCCTGGTCGGCGATGACGCACATCTCCGGCGTCAGCGTGTATTCGCGGCCGTCGAGCGCCTGCACCTTTTCGCCATCACGCGCCCGGCGCACGGCGAGATTGCCGGTGACCTTCGCAGCGTCGAAGACATGCAGCGGCCGACCGCGGTCGAAGGTGACGTAATTGGTGATATCGACGAGCGCGCTGATCGGCCTCAAGCCGATGGCGAGAAGCCTTTGCTGCAGCCATTTCGGCGACGGTCCGTTCTTGACGCCGCGCACCAGGCGCAGCGCAAAACCGGGACAGAGCTCCGGCGCTTCGATCGTCACCTTGACCGGCGTCTCGCCCTTGCCGGGGATCGGCTCTATCGGCGCGCTCTTCAGCGTGCCGAGCCCGCTCGCCGCCAGATCGCGGGCGATGCCATGGACACTGGTCGCATCCGGCCGGTTCGGCGTCAGATTGATCTCGATCAGCGGGTCGTCGAGATGGGCATAGGCGGCGAAGCTGGTACCGACCGGCGCATCGGCCGGAAGGTCGATGATGCCGTCATGCTCCTCGGACAATTCGAGCTCGCGCTCGGAGCACATCATGCCGTGGCTTTCAACGCCGCGGATCTTGCCGACGGTCAGCGTCACGTCGATGCCGGGAATATAGGTGCCCGGTGCTGCAAAGGCGCCGATCAGGCCCGCGCGGGCGTTCGGCGCTCCACACACAACCTGCACCGGCGGCTTGCCGTCGCCGGTGTCGACGGTCAGCACGCGAAGCCGGTCGGCGTCGGGATGCTGGACCGCCGTCAGCACCTTGGCGATGACGAAGGGGGCCAGGCTCGCCCGGTCGTCGATATGCTCGACCTCGAGGCCGATCGAGGTGAGACGCTCGACGATTTCCGCCAGCGAGGCGTCGGTCTCGAGATGATCCTTGAGCCAGGAGAGGGTGAGTTTCATGACTGTGTTCCGTCTGGTCTGGGCACGTTGCACTTGAAGCTATGCGGCCGCGCGTCGGACATGTGCAGGAAGGCGAGCTGCCCGCGGATTTGCTGCGGCCCGGTCGTCACGCGCTCAAGCCCCCGAACAGCGTCGGCATGTCAAGCGGCCTAAAACCGTAATGCGACAGCCAGCGCACATCGGCGTCGAAGAAGGCGCGCAGATCCGGCATGCCGTATTTCAGCATGGCGATGCGGTCGATGCCCATGCCCCAGGCGAAGCCCTGGTATTCGTCGGGATCGAGCCCGCCGTAACGGAGCACATTGGGGTGGACCATGCCGCAGCCGAGGATCTCCATCCAGTCCGAGCCCTCGCCGAAGCGCACCTCGCCCGGCCGCGAACGGTCGCACTGGATGTCGACCTCGAGGCTGGGCTCGGTGAACGGGAAGAAGGATGGCCGGAAGCGCATCTTGACGCTCGGCACTTCGAAGAAGGCCTTGCAGAACTCCTCCAGCACCCATTTCATGTTGGCGACGTTGGCCGACTTGTCGATCACCAGCCCCTCGACCTGATGGAACATCGGCGAGTGGGTGGCATCGGAATCCTGCCGGTAGGTCTTGCCGGGAATGACGATGCGGATCGGCGGCTTCTGCATCTCCATGGTGCGGATCTGCACCGGCGAGGTGTGGGTGCGCAAAAGCTTGCGCTCCCCCTGCTCGTCCGGCTGGAAGAAGAACGTGTCGTGCATCTCGCGCGCCGGGTGGCCTTCCGGGAAGTTCAGCGAGGTGAAATTGTAATAGTCGGTCTCGATGTCCGGGCCTTCGGCGATGGCAAAGCCGAGATCGCCGAAAATCGCCGCGATCTCGTCGATGACCTGGCTGATCGGATGGATGCGGCCGCGCTCGGCCGGCGATTGCCTGACCGGCAAGCTGACGTCGACCTTCTCGGCGGCAAGCCGTGCCGTGATCGCCACATCTTTCAGCGCGGCGCGGCGCGCCGAAAGTGCCTCGGTGACGCGGTTCTTGAGGCCGTTGATTGCCGGGCCTTTGACCTGTCGCTCCTCGGCGCTCATCGAGCCGAGTGTCTTCAGCATCTCGGAAACCGAGCCCTTCTTGCCAAGGACAGAGACACGCACCGCCTCGATCGCCTGCTCGTCGGCGGCCGAGGCGATCTCGGCCATCAGGGAATTTTCGAGAGTTTCCATGTCACTCATGTTCCATATCCGATTGGAAGCAAAGAAAAACCCGCGCCAGCCCTGCCAGCGCGGGTTTCCCAAATCAAGTGTCGAATAGCTTGGGAAGCGCTGGTCTTAAGCGACAGCGCTTTCAAAAGCATTCGGCGTGGTATTCTTCAGGTATTCGAGCGCGACCTTGGCCTTGGCCACGAGTGCGGCGAAGGCCTGCGGCTCGTGGATGGCCATGTCCGACAGGATCTTGCGATCGATCTCGATCCCGGCCTTGTTGAGACCGTCGATGAAACGGCCATAGGTCAGGCCATGCTCATGCGTCGCCGCATTGATGCGCTGGATCCACAGCGCGCGGAACGAGCGCTTGCGGTTCTTGCGGTCGCGATAGGCGTACTGCAGCGACTTTTCCACCGCCTGCTTGGCGATGCGGATGGTGTTCTTGCGACGGCCGTAAAAACCCTTGGCGGCTTTCAGGACCTTCTTGTGCTTGGCGTGCGAGGTGACGCCTCTCTTTACGCGTGCCATGTCATGATCTCCTTAAAAGCAATTCCAGGAAAAGTGCCTGGCGGTTTTCCGTTCGGAATTGCGTAAAACAAATGCGTGTCCAGACCGAATGCTCTTATTTTGGCGCATGATGTTTCCAAAAAGTCTGCAACTTTTTGGCATCATGCCCTAGAGGCCGTTCGGCAGAAAATTCTTGATGACCTTCTTGCCATCCGGTTCAGCCAGAACCATCGTGCCGCGGGCATTTCGAATGAACTTGTTGGAACGCTTGATCATGCCGTGACGCTTGCCGGCCGCAGCCGACAGAACTTTACCCGTACCTGTGATCTTGAACCGCTTCTTGGCGGCCGATTTGGTCTTCATCTTGGGCATTTTGCTACTCCGTTTATATGCGCACCAATGCGCTTTTTGTTCGCTTCAGGCCGACCAAAGCCCGAAAAGCAAATGAAACCGCCACGGCATGCCCTGCCGGGCGGTTTTTTGGGAACGGCGGTCCTATACGTCAAAGCGGGCTGGCGCGCAACACCCCGTGCCGAGCAACACTGTAGTGCTCAGGGGAAACGGAACAGCACCGGCAATATGCCGGACTGCTGGGCGCCGTCGATCAGTTCGAAAGCCGGCAAGGCAACGAGGAACACCAGCCCGTCCAGTAACGTGGTTCGCAGCAGGCGCGGCTTGAAGCTGCCGGTGTCGCCTTCCTGATACAGCGACAGTTTCGGGAAGAAGCGCGGCACTTTCGCCAGGTAGGCCTGGTATGGCGCGCCGAGAGCCTGCTTGAGGAATTTCTCCTCGCGCAGGATAACGATGTAAAAGGCACCCGCGCAGAGCGCTCCAAAGCCGATCGTGGCGGTGATGGAGCCGATCTGTGCGCCGACACCGGCGGCAGCTAAAGTAGAGAAGACATAGAGCGGGTTGCGGGTGATCGAATAGGGTCCGCCGGTCACCACTTCGGAGGATTTGCGACCGCCGATATAGAGCGTCGACCACAAGCGTCCGACGATGCCGAGAAAGATCAGCACGACGCCGACCATCTCGATCGTTTCATGCACAGGCGTATCGGGCGGAAAAACCGACTGCCCGAACAAAAGCATCGCGAACAGGACGACGACGACGACGGCAAGCACCATCCTGCGCGTGTGCTGGTAGCTGCCCAGCCCATATTTGGCTTCCGAATGCTTGACGTCATTGACCATGTCGGGAATCCGATCGTCGAGGGAACCAGAGCGTCTTTGCTCTCGCCGGCGATCGCAGCGTCTGGCCAAGAAAACAGGCGCCCCGCCGATCGCCGGGACGCCTTGCAACATGATTCAGGCGGATTTTATGCACGTCGCCCAACAGTGCGCAGCGGTTTTGCGACAACGACATGCACAAAACAGAACTAAAGCGCAACGCGCTTTAGCGGGGCGCCAGCACCATCATCATCTGACGGCCTTCGAGCTTCGGTTCGGCTTCGACCTTGGCGATGGGCGCCACTTCCTCGCGAACCTTGTTCAGAAGCTGCATGCCGAGTTCCATATGCGCCATCTCGCGACCGCGGAAGCGCAGCGTCAGCTTAACCTTGTCGCCTTCCTCGAAAAAGCGCCGGACGGCCTTCATCTTGGTCTCATAGTCGTGGCTGTCGATGTTCGGGCGCATCTTGATCTCCTTGATCTCGATGACCTTCTGGTTCTTGCGCGCCTCGGCCGCCTTCTTCTGGTTGGCGTATTTCAGCTTGCCGAGATCGAGGATTTTTACGACGGGCGGCACTGCATTGGGCGATATCTCGACCAGATCGAGCCCCGCCTCTTCGGCGAGCAGCAATGCATCGTTGATGGAGACATCGCCGCGGTTCTGGCCTTCGGCGTCGATTAGCTGGACCCGGGGAACCCGGATGTCACGGTTGGAGCGCGGGCCTTCCTTGGTGGGCGCCGCTGCTTTGAAAGGTCTGCGAATGGTCGTGGTCTCCTTGAGCCGTTTCGTTAAGGGGTTCTTCAGTTCAGAATTGCGAACGCGCAATGTGGTGAGCGCGCGGTCGGAGTCAATAGCACAGCATTCTCAGGAAATCACCTGCTCGATGGAATGCTCCTCTGCACCAAGCGAAGAAAGTGGCGGAGCACTTTTCGTTGAATGCCTTGCTGTGTCAAAAGACCGGCGTGAGGGAATACACCATGACCACCACCCCGATCTTTCTGGACGTCGACGGGACGAGCATCGCCGTCAGGCATGCGACAGGTGCCGAGCCCGGCATCGTCTGGCTCGGCGGCTACAAATCGGACATGCTGGGCACCAAGGCCGAAACACTGTCGGAATGGGCGCGCAAAGAAGGTCGCGCCTTTCTGCGCCACGATTATTCCGGCCACGGCGAATCGGGTGGCGCCTTTGCCGACGGCACCATCTCGAAATGGCTGGGCGAGAGCCTGGCGGTTTTCCGCCGCTTCACCCAGGGCAGGCAGATCCTGGTCGGCTCCTCGATAGGCGCCTGGATCGCACTGCGCATGGTGCAGGAGTTGCGCAAGGCGGGCGAGAACAGCGTCGCCGGCCTTGTGCTGCTGGCGCCGGCGCCCGATTTCACGTTCGAACTGGTGGAGCCGGTGCTGACCGGGGCACAGAAGCGCGACCTCAGGAAAAAGGGCTTTTTCGAGGAGCCGTCGGACTATTCAGCCGAGCCTTACATCTACACGCGCGCACTGATCGAGGACGGCCGCAACAACCGGGTGATGACCGGGCCGATCGACACGCACTGTCCGGTCCACATCCTGCAAGGCCTTGCCGATCCCGACGTGCCGTCGAGCCATGCGTTGAAGCTGGTCAGCCTGCTGCCGGCCGACGACGTCACGCTGTCGCTTATCCCCGACGGTGACCACCGCCTGTCGCGGCCTCAGGATCTCGACATGCTGGTGCGGGCAGTGGACGCGATGGTGCGGCAGGCGGGATAGATTCAGCCGTTGCGGAACGTATAAGCATATCCGTTGATGGCCGGAGCGCCGCCAAGGTGGGCGTAGAGCACTTTCGATCCCTTGGGAAAATAACCCTTGCTCACGAGATCGATCATGCCCTGCATGGATTTTCCCTCATAGACCGGATCCGTGATCATGCCTTCAAGACGCGCGCAGAGACGGATTGCTTCCTTCGTCTCCTGCGAGGGGACGCCGTAGACCGGATAGGCATAATCTTCGATCAGGACGACATCGTTCTCATCGAGCTCCTTGCCGAGTTCGACCAGCGTCGCGGTGCTCTGCGCGATCTTGAGCACTTGCGCCTTGGTCTGCGCCGGAGTGCAGGATGCGTCGATGCCGATCACCTTGCGCTCGCGGCCGTCCTTGGCGAAGCCGACCAGCATGCCGGCGTGAGTCGAACCGGTGACGGTACAAACGACGATGTAGTCGAAGGCAAAGCCGAGCTCCTTCTCCTGCGCGCGGACCTCCTCGGCAAAGCCGACATAGCCCAGGCCGCCATATTTGTGTACCGAAGCCCCGGCCGGAATTGGATAGGGTTTGCCACCCGTGGCCTTCACATCCGCGATTGCCTGTTCCCAGCTTTCCCTAATCCCGATGTCGAAACCCTCATCGACCATCTGGACATCAGCGCCCATGATCCGGCTCAAAAGGATATTGCCGACGCGATCGTAGACGGCGTCCTCGTGGGGCACCCAGCTTTCCTGCACGAGGCGGCACTTCATGCCGATCTTCGCCGCGACGGCCGCCACCATGCGCGTATGGTTGGATTGGACGCCACCGATCGACACCAGCGTATCGGCGTTTGAGGCGATCGCGTCCGGGACGATGTATTCGAGTTTGCGCAGTTTATTGCCACCGAAGGCAAGACCGGAATTGCAATCCTCCCGCTTGGCATAGAGATCGACCTTCCCGCCGAGATGACCACCAAGCCGCTCCAGTTTCTCGATATGGGTCGGCCCGAATGTGAGCGGATAACGTTCGAATTTCTCGAGCATGAGAGTGCCCTCGCTTGTTCCATTCATTGCGGTGTGGTGCGATGAACACTATCAGCTCTGACTTGAAATGTGCTCTCAAAGATCGAGCCCAGAATATCCAAAATATCGCTTCATGGCATTAAAATGTCATATATATTTAATTCTTAATCCGAATAGCGGAAGAATCTTTCATGCGCGCAGCGCTCGACCGGATCGACCTGAAAATGTTGCGCCTGCTCCAGGGCAATGGGCGACTGACCAACGCGGAGCTGGCGCAGTCGGTCGCTGTTAGCCCGGCGACGTGCCACCGCCGGACGCAACGCCTGATCGATGAAGGCTACATCAGCCATGTCAGGGCGATGGTGACCCCGCAGAAGGTCGACAGAGGCGCGTTGGTGATGGTTGGCGTCGTACTCGACCGTTCGACCCCGGAGAGTTTCGCGGAATTCGAAAAGGCCGTCGCCAAACTGAAATTCATCCTCGACTGCCATCTGGTGGCAGGCGACTTCGATTATTTTCTGAAGATCAGGGTTGGTGACATGGCGGATTTCAACCGAATCCACGGGGATCAATTGATCGCACTGCCTGGCGTTCGCCAGACGAGAACCTTCTTCGTGATGAAAGAGGTCGTCGACAATGCGCCTCTGGATTTTTGAACGGACGGCTTCGAAGCGTCAAACCATTGCACTAAGCCAGCAGACGCGATCGGCGCTGGATTTTCACTACGAACCGTCGGCGGCATTGCCCCCTTACGGGGCTTGGCTGCTCTTTTCCTCGAAATGCTCAAAAAGCGATAATCATTTCAGCCGCTTGTCCGGTTTTGGCGGTTGCTGTCTTGAATCGCCGTTTTCTTCATCCCATTTCGATTCCACGCAGCCGGAATTGGCTGTCTCCAACTGAAGGATTGGGAGAAATGAACACATCTGCATTGATCCGTCCGGCCTGGACGCCGGCGACCATCGCGTTGATGGTGATCGGGTTCATGGTGTTCTGGCCGCTCGGCTTCGCCATGCTCGCCTACATCATCTGGGGCGACCGGCTCGAGGGCTTCAAGCGCGACGTCAACCGCGCGACCGACGGCATCTTCGCCGGCTGCCGCCGCGGCTCCGACAAGGCCGCGCGCTGGGGCCATGGCTCCGCCCGCACCGGCAACGTCGCTTTCGACGACTGGCGCGAAAAGGAACTCGAGCGGCTTGCCGAGGAACGCCGCAAGCTCGACGAGATGCTGAGCGAGTTCGATGAATATGCCCGCGAATTGCGCCGCGCCAAGGACCAGGAAGAGTTCGACCGCTTCATGGCCAACCGCAACAAGTCGACATCGCCCACGACCGGCGGGTCAACCGGCTCGACGACGAACAACAAACGCGGCGGCAACTCCACGCCAGGCCTGCTCGACGAGTAAGGTCCCGTGCCCAGATAGATAATCCAACGGCGTCGCGTCAGCGGCGCCGTTTCTTTTTTGTTCTAGTCGTTTCCCTCGAATCACGTATCGTCCCGGAATGTCCTTCGGCTTCTTCCGCACCCCGACGAAACCCAAGCCCACGCCCGTCGTGGAGCGCGAGCATTGCGTTGCCGGCCGCACGCTGCCGCTCAAGATCGTCGAGAACGACCGGGCGCGGCGCCTGACGCTGCGCATCGATTCCGGCGGCCGCGGTTTGCGCATCACCGTGCCGCCGGGGCTGCGCCGCGGCGAGGTGGAAAAATTCCTCGACCGCCATCAGGACTGGCTGGAGCAAAGGCTGGCCAAGGTACCCAACCGGCCGCAGGTGCGGCCCGGCATCAAGGTGCCGGTGCGCGGCGTGCCGCATCGCATCGTCCATGAACCGTCGAAACGCGGCACCGTCACGCTGTCGCGCGACGAGCGCGGGCCGCTGATGATCGTGCATGGCGAACGCGTGCATCTGCCGCGCCGCATCGCCGATTTCCTCAAGCGCGAAGCCAAGCGCGAGATCGAAGCGCTGGTGACCAAGCACAGTGCTGCGGTCGGCAAGCGCGCCAAGGCGATCCGCTTCAAGGATACGTCGAGCCGCTGGGGATCGTGCACGTCGGACGGCAATCTGTCGTTTTCCTGGCGCATCATGATGGCGCCGCGGCCGGTGATAAACTACCTCGTCGCGCATGAGGTGGCGCATCTCAAGGAGATGAACCACGGCCCGAAATTCTGGAAACTATGCGAGCAGCTTTGCCCGGATACCGAGCGCTGCAAGGATTGGCTCAAGCGCAATGGCGGCGCGCTGCAGGCGATCGCGTTCGAGTGATTGATGCCTGCGCGGATCGAATACCGGCTGATTGGAGCGGGCTGGGCGATGTGCGATGTCACGGTTGGGGACCTTCAGGCGACCGTGGCGGCGTCTTATCTGGGCGATGCCCTCAACGAGCTGCTTGGCGCTACGCTGAACGCGCTGAAAGGCACCAGGTATTCGGTCGCACGCTTCTGTGATGAACCCGGTGAGTATCGCTTCGTACTGGTGCCGGAAGGCGCTTTTGTCAGAGTGCAGATACTGGAATTTTCAGAAATCTGGTCTGACGAGCCAGACGACTTCGGCGAGGTGAAACTTGAAGCCACATGCGGGTTGCGAGAGTTCGCAGAAGCAGTTCTCAGTGCCGCGCGTGAGGTTTTGAACACACATGGCCTCGAAGGTTACAAGGAAAACTGGCGCAAACATGACTTTCCGTTGGAGGCCATGAACAACCTAAGTCGCGCGTTGAGAGGAGGAACACTCCATTGACAGAGTGCGCTTTTGATCAGGGCTTAATTGCTCAATCGTCATTCGCCGCGTTCAACTCCTCCGGCCGCAGCCCCTCGTCGGCGTGGCGCGGCCAGGGCAGGAAATCCTTCTCGAAGCCATCGTTGCTGAAATAAGCCAGCGCCCGGTGCGCCTCGGCGCCATTGAAGGCTGCCTTGTCCATCAAATGAGCGATGACCTCATGGGCCTGCGCCAGCTTTTGCCTGAGTTCCGCGACGGTCTTTTCCGGCATGATCTTTGTTCTCCCGCCTTTGTGCCTGAGCAAGTAAGCGTTGCGCTCTTATATTAGCAAGGTAGCGCGTTCCGCTCTTACATTAGCAAGGTAGCGCGTTCCGCGCTGGCGGCAAACAGGATGCTTCTTCTCGACTCTTTGGCCGTTTCGTGCCAATCCCGCGCCATGGCGCTCGACATCAAGATATGCGGGTTGAAGACCGACAAGGCACTGGCTGCGGCATTGGCCGGCGGCGCCAGCCATGTCGGCTTCATTTTCTTTGCCAAAAGCTCGCGCTATGTCGAGCCGGCGGAAGCTGGCCGCCTGCGCGAAGCGGCGCGCGGCAGGGCCAAGGCGGTTGCGGTGACGGTCGACGCCGGCGACGCGTTTCTGGATGAGATCGTCGAAAAAATGCAGCCCGACATGCTGCAGCTTCACGGCGCCGAAACCCCCGAGCGGGTGGCCGAGGTGAAGTCGCGCTACGGCTTGCCGGTGATGAAGGCGCTGCCGGTCAGCGAGGCCGCCGATCTCGGGCGGGTCAAAGCCTTCATCGGCATTGCCGACCGCTTCCTGTTCGATGCCAAGCCGCCTAAGGGTTCGGAATTGCCGGGCGGCAACGGCCTTGCCTTCGACTGGCGCATTCTTGCCGGCCTTGACGCCGGCGTCGATTACATGCTTTCCGGTGGGCTCAATGCCGGCAATATCGGCGACGCCCTTCGGCTGGCGAACCCGCCCGGAATAGATGTTTCCTCGGGCGTGGAGAGCGCGCCGGGCATCAAGGAACCGGCGCTGATCGAACAGTTTTTCCGGGCCGTCGGGGCAGCACGCGACAACCGCGCCGCCTGACCGCGCTTCAAACCACAGACCAGGAGATCGGCGATGGACAAGCCGGCGATACCGAATTCCTTCCGCACCGGCCCCGACGAGCAGGGCATGTTCGGCATTTTTGGCGGTCGTTTCGTTGCCGAAACGCTGATGCCGCTGATCCTTGAGCTGGAGCGGCACTGGAACGAGGTCAAGAACGACCCGGATTTCAAGGCCGAGCTGACCGATCTCTCGACGCACTATGCCGGGCGACCGTCGAAGCTCTATTTCGCCGAAGGCCTGACCAGGCATCTTCGCGAGGTTTCCTCGGCGAAGGGCCTCCGGGGCGGCGCAAAAGTCTATTTCAAGCGCGAGGACCTGAACCACACCGGCTCGCACAAGATCAACAACTGCCTCGGCCAGATCCTGCTCGCCAAGCGCATGGGCAAGACGCGGATCATCGCCGAGACCGGCGCCGGCCAGCATGGCGTCGCGTCCGCTACAGTGGCGGCGCGCTTCGGGCTTCCCTGTATCGTCTATATGGGTGCAACCGATGTCGCCCGGCAAAGCCCCAACGTCTTTCGCATGAAGCTTCTGGGCGCCGAGGTGCGGCCGGTGACCGCCGGCCACGGCACGCTGAAGGACGCCATGAACGAGGCGCTGCGCGATTGGGTGACCAATGTCGAGGATACCTATTACCTGATCGGCACCGCCGCCGGCCCGCACCCCTATCCGGAGCTGGTGCGCGACTTCCAGTCGGTGATCGGCACCGAGGCGCGTGCCCAGATCCTCGAGCAGGAAGGCCGGCTGCCGGACACCATCATCGCTTGTGTCGGCGGCGGCTCGAACGCCATCGGCCTGTTCCATCCCTTCCTGGATGACAGGCAGGTGCGCATCATCGGCGTCGAAGCCGGCGGCCGCGGGCTCGACGGCATCGAGCATTGCGCCTCGATGAGTGCCGGCGCGCCCGGCGTGCTGCATGGCAACCGCACCTACCTCCTGCAGAACGCCGACGGCCAGATCATGGACGGCCACTCGATCTCGGCCGGCCTCGACTATCCCGGCGTCGGGCCGGAGCACTCATGGCTGCGCGATTCCGGCCGCGTCGACTATGTGCCGATCCTCGACGACGAGGCGCTGGAGGCGTTCCAGCTGACGACACGCGTCGAGGGCATCATTCCGGCGCTGGAATCGGCCCATGCCATCGCGCAGGCGGTGAAGATCGTGCCTGATATGGACAAGGACCAGATCGTCATCGTCAACCTGTCCGGCCGTGGCGACAAGGACGTGCACACAGTGGCCAATATGCTGGGCATGGAGATCTGATCATGGCCACTCGCATCGACCGCCGCATGGCAAAGCTGAAGGCCGAAGGTCGACCGGCACTCGTCACCTATTTCATGGGCGGCGACCCGGACTACGACACCTCCCTGTCGATCATGAAGGCGCTGCCCGGCGCCGGCAGCGACATCATCGAGCTCGGCATGCCGTTTTCCGATCCAATGGCCGACGGCCCGGCGATCCAGGCGGCCGGCCTGCGGGCGCTGAAGGGCGGCCAGACACTGGTCAAAACGCTGAAGATGGCCTCGGAATTCCGCGCCGGCGACAGTGAAACCCCGATCGTCTTGATGGGCTATTACAATCCGATCTACATCTACGGCGTCGAGCGCTTCCTGAGCGATGCGCTGGCCAGCGGTATAGACGGGCTGATCGTCGTCGACCTGCCGCCTGAGATGGACGAGGAGCTTTGCATCCCGGCACTCAAGGCCGGCATCAATTTCATCCGGCTGGCGACGCCGACCACCGACGACAAGCGCCTGCCCAAGGTGCTGCAGAACACGTCGGGTTTCGTCTACTACGTCTCGATGACCGGCATTACCGGTTCGGCGCTGGCCGACACCGGCAAGGTGGCGGCAGCGGTCAAGCGCATCAAGAGCCATACCGACCTGCCGGTCTGCGTCGGCTTCGGCGTCAAGACCGCCGAGCAGGCGCGCACCATCGGCGCGTCGGCCGACGGCGTCGTTGTCGGCACCGCGATTGTCAATGCCGTCGCCAACGTGCTCGGGCCGAAGGGCGAAAAGACCGCCGATCCGGCCGAGGCCGTCGCCACGCTGGTCAGCGGGCTTTCGCAAGGGGTTCGCGCGGCTCGCCTTGCTGCCGCCGAATAATCTTCCTACGTCTTCTTAAGGGACAGGAGCCGAAGCGATGAACTGGATCACCAATTACGTCCGTCCGAAGATCAATTCGATGCTCGGCCGCCGCACCGACATGCCGGAAAACCTGTGGATCAAGGATCCCGAGACCGGTGAAATGGTGTTCCATAAGGATCTGGAGCAGAACCAGTTCGTCATTCCGTCCTCCGGCCATCATATGAAGATATCGGCAAAGGAACGGCTGAAATTCTTCCTCGACGACGGCAAATACGAGACGCTGGAAAACCCCAAGGTCGTTCAGGATCCACTCAAGTTCCGCGACGAAAAGCGCTACATTGACCGGCTGAAGGATGCCAAGGCCAAGACCGGCATGGAAGATGCCATCATCAATGCGCTGGGCACGGTCGAGGGCCTGCCGGTGGTGGTGACGGTGCAGGATTTTGCCTTCATGGGCGGCTCGCTCGGCATGGCGGCCGGCGACGCCATCGTGCATGGTTTCGAGGTCGCCTTGCAGCGCAAGCGGCCGCTGATCCTGTTTGCGGCCTCCGGCGGCGCCCGCATGCAGGAAGGCATCCTGTCGCTGATGCAGCTGCCACGGACCACGATCGGCGTTGACAGGCTGAAGGAGGCCGGCCTTCCCTACATCGTCGTCCTGACCAACCCGACGACCGGCGGCGTCACCGCCTCCTACGCCATGCTGGGCGACGTGCACATTGCCGAGCCCGGGGCGCTGATCGGCTTTGCCGGACCGCGCGTCATCGAGCAGACCATCCGCGAAAAGCTGCCCGACGGCTTCCAGCGCGCCGAATATCTGATGGAACACGGCATGGTCGACATGGTGGTGTCGCGGCTGGAGATGCGCCAGACGGTTGCGCGGCTGCTGAGAATGCTGCTCAAGCTGCCGGAAGAGCAAAACCCGCGGGAGCCGGAAATTCTGCCGCCGGTGGCGATACCGGCCGAAGCCCGGCCGCAAGCCTGACGCGACATCACGCGGCGCGAGCGGCTGTTGTGTGCCGTTGTGCGCGCGCGTAGGATTCCTTCATGACCACGCTTGCCGCCGACCGCGAAATCGAAAGCCTGATGGCGCTTCACCCGAAGGGCTTCGACCTTTCGCTCGACCGCGTTTCGCGGCTGCTCGAGCGCCTCGGCAATCCGCAAGACCAGTTGCCGCCGGTCATCCACATCGCCGGCACCAACGGCAAGGGCTCCTGTGCTGCTTTTTCACGGGCGCTGCTCGAAGCCGCCGGCTACCGCGTCCACGTCCACACCTCGCCACATCTGGTGAACTGGCACGAGCGCTACCGGCTGGCCGCAGATGGCGGCGGCAGGCTGGTGGACGACAAGGTCTTCGCCGAAGCCATCGCCCGCGTCGCCAAAGCCAATCAAGGCCAGAAGATCACTGTCTTCGAAATCCTCACCGCCGTCACCTTCCTGCTGTTTTCCGAACATCCGGCCGATGCCGTCATCCTCGAGGTTGGCCTTGGCGGCCGCTTCGACGCCACCAATGTCATCGCCGAGCCGGCCGTGTCGGTGATCATGCCGGTGTCGCTCGACCACGAAGCCTATCTCGGCGATCGCGTCGAGCTGATCGCCGCCGAAAAGGCCGGCATCATCAAGCGCGGATGCCCGGTCGTCATCGGCGCGCAGGAAAGCGAGACGGCCCAGCAGGTGCTCATCGAAACCGCCGAGCGGCTCGACTGCCCCGCCTTCGTCTATGGCCAGGATTTCCTTGCCTATGAGGAAAACGGCCGCATGGTCTATCAGGACGAAGACGGATTGATGGACCTGCCGCCGCCGCGCCTGCCGGGGCGCCATCAATTCGCCAATGCGGCGGCGGCGATCGCGGCGGTCAAGGCGGCCGGCTTCGAGATCAGCCACCGCGCTGCCGAGAAGGCGATGGCGAATGTTGCCTGGCCGGGCCGCATGCAAAAGCTGCCACAAGGCCGGCTGAGTGAACTGGCGCCGAAGGGCGCCGACATCTGGCTCGACGGCGGCCACAATCCCGGCGCTGGCGTGGTCGTCGCCGAGGCGCTGGCCGAGCAGGAGGAAAAGAACCCGCGTCCGCTGTTCCTGATCTCGGGCATGATCAACACCAAGGACCAGAGCGGCTATTTCCGCGCCTTCAAAGGGCTGGTCCGGCATGTCTACACCGTGCCGGTGAGCCTGAGCGACGCGGGCGTGCCGAACGACGAGCTGGCGACCCGCGCCATCGAGGCCGGCCTGTCGGCCGAACCGGTCAGTTCCGTCGCCAATGCGCTGATGCTGCTGCGCGACACATGGGACGGACCGCCGCCGCGCATCCTGATTGGCGGGTCACTTTACCTGGCCGGCGCGGTGTTGGCCGAAAATGGTACGCCGCCGGTTTGAGGCGTGCTTCAGCCGGGCCACGGTGACGCCACACTTGTCAGACCACCGCGAGGAGCCAATCATGATCAAGGTAAAGCAGCTCGCACACGTTTGCATTTTCGCGAATGACCTGGAGATGACGCGAAGCTTCTATCGGGACGTCCTCGGCATGGACACCCAGTTCAATTTCCTGCGCGACGGGAAGATTTTCGGCTTCTACCTCAATTGCGGCAGCCGTAGCCATGTCGAGGTGTTCCAGAAAGACGGCGCCAGCTATGGCGACTTGAACCAGATCAACCACTTCTGCCTCGAAGTGGAAAACATCGACGCCGCGATCATCCATCTGAGGTCAAAGGGCGTTGATGTCACTTCCAAGAAACGCGCGTGCGATGACACCTACCAGGCTTGGATCCGCGACCCCAACGGCGTGAAGATAGAACTGTTCGAATATACTGAGAAAAGCGCACAATTCGTCGGCGGCGATCGTATCGCGGATTGGTGATCGCGCCTCGCCGGGACAATTGTAGCGGCGCAGCCGATGGTTGGTGGACTACTTCAGCTCGACCTCGATGAAGGCGAATTCGCCATCGTTTGCGCTGATGACATCATGTTCGACGCCCTCGTTGCGGAAATACGGCGCGCCCTTCTTCATCTCGGCAAAGGATTCGCCGTCCTTGGTCAGGAGCTTCACCTTGCCGTCGGTCAACGGCACGATCACATAGTCGTGGCCATGGCGATGCCAGCCGGTGTTGTCTCCCGGGGCGAAGCGGTATTCGGTGACGATGACGCGCTCATTGTCGATGAAGACGGTGGCCTTGGCGGATCCGGTCATATCGCTTCTCCTTTGAATTCAGAAGAGAAGAATACCGGGCGGCAAGCCGCGAGTGCCAGAGCGGCCCACCAATGACGCCAGCAAAAGAAGGCCCGGCGCGAGGCCGGGCTTTTCTGCAAAATTTTGATCGGATCAGGCGAGGCTGCCGTTGATCCAGTGCGACAATGCCGTTTTCGGCGCAGCACCGACCTTCATGTCGGCGACTTCGCCGCCCTTGAAGATCATCAGCGTCGGGATCGAGCGTACGCCGAACTGCGCGGCCAGCTCAGGATTCTCGTCGATGTTGAGCTTGGCGATCTTTATCTTACTGCCGAGTTCGATGGCGATGTCCTCGAGCGCCGGGGCGATCATCTTGCACGGGCCGCACCATTCCGCCCAGAAATCGACCACGACCGGCTCCTTGGCGTTGAGCACGTCGGCCTGGAAATTGCTCTTGTCGACCTTGACGGTGGCCATGCTGAGATCCTTTCGATTTGTTCGTCGCACCAAATGTGGTGGTGATCGCGTCCGTCTTCAAGCAAGTGTTGTGTCACGCTCCCGTGAGTCTAGCAAGCGCATCGTCCAAGGCCGCCGCCGGCAGCTCGATCAGCCGCGGCGCCTCGGTGAACAGCAGCGCCGCCGAGACCTCGCGTCCCGGATAGAGCGGCTGAAGCAGCGCGCGATAAAGTGCGAGCTGCAGAACATAGGCTTGCGGCACTTCGGCGAGCGTAGCTGGCGCTGGCCGATTGGTCTTGTAGTCGACGATCGAAACCTTGTCCGGCGTTACTGCCAGCCGGTCGATCTTGCCGGAAATCGAGCGCAGTTTGCCCCTTACCTCCAGGCTGCCCATGATGGCGACTTCGGCGCGCGAGTTTGGCGCAAACAGCGGCGCGAAGCGGCTGTCGGCAAGAATTCTGAAAACGCCAGCCAAGGCCTTGTCGTGCTCGTCGTCGAGCCATTCCGCGCCGGCTCTTGCCAGATAGCGTTCGGCGGCATCCCGGCGTTTTCCCTCGGCGATGCCGGGCAGCATCTGCAGCAATTTGTGCAGCGCCAGCCCGCGCATGACGGCAAAGCCGGGCTCGGCGTCGGCATCCAGTACCGGCGAACGCGTGTCGGCCACCGCTTGCCGCGCCTCCTCGATCAGCACCGAGGCGCCGGACGGCGAGAGCGGCCGCGGCAATTCCTCGAAGGGCGGCAGAGGCCGGAACAGGGTTTCAAGCAGTGGTGCAAAGCGTTCCGCCTGTCGTGCCTCATTCACTGCCGCCAGTGGCATGGGCGGCAGTTTCGTCACCTGGAAACGATGCACGGTCTCGCCAGTGGCGGGATGCCGGCGTTCTTTGCTCTCCGCGGCACCGACCAGTGCGCGGCTGACGATCGAATGCCAGGTGCCGGTATTCGGCGCCCGCTTGCCATGGTAGCCGCAGACGATCAGCCGATCCTCGGCGCGGGTCATGCCGACATAGAGCAGCCGGCGGTATTCGTCGTCGGCGAGCTCGCGGGCGCGGGCCGATGCGGCGCGTGAAAACCCATTGGCGACATCGCTGGCCGAACGCCAGAGATAGCCCTTGCCCTCCCAGCAGTCGCCCGAGCCTTCGAACGGCATCAATCTCGGCAGATGCTGGTCGCTGAACGGCGCGGAGCCGCCATCGACAAGGAATACCACCGGCGCTTCCAGGCCTTTGGCGGCATGCACGGTCATGACGCGAACCTCGTCGCGGGTCTGGTCCATTTCGCGCTTGATCTCGGGGCCGGCGTTTTCCAGCGTCGACAGGAAGGATTCCAGCCCTGGCAGGCCGGTTCGCTCCTCGGCCAGGCAGAAATTCAGGAATTCGTCGAGGATATCGCCGGCCTCCGGACCGAGCCGCGCGATCATCTTCTTGCGCAGGCCGTCGCGGGCGAGAGCTGCGGCATAGAATTCGAACACCGGCTTGAATGCGGCCTCGTTCGACCATGTGTCGAGCCGGCTGACGACGGCGGCCAACGCCTCGCTTTCGCCGACATGCCGGCGCAGCGAGGCGATCAGCGAGACGCCCGACGGCCTCTGGGCAGCAAGCGCGAAAAGCTGCTCTTCCGAAACATCGAAGATCGGGCTGCGCAGCACGGCGGCCAGCGACAGATCGTCCTCGGGCTGGATGAGAAAATGGCCAAGTGCGATCAGGTCTTTCACCGCGACGTGGCCGGGCAGGCTGAGCCGGTCGGCGCCGGCCACCGGAATGTCGCGGCGCTTCAGCGCCCGCGTCAGCGCATGGACGAAGCGATCGCGCTTGCGCACCAGCACCAGCACGTCGCCGGGGCGGAGTTTCTTGCCGCGGCCTTCGATGACCTCACCGTTGCCGATCCAGCCGGCAATCGTTGCGGCGACGTTTTCAGCGACGCGGACTGCCGGCGCGTGGGCATGGTCGACCGCTTGCGTCCAATCGTCTGGTTCGTCGACGACGTTGGCGCCGATCGACGGCCAGACCTCGACATGACCCGGCGCATCGGTGCGGATCGCCTTGTGGTCGAGCGGATCAGGATCGTGGCTGATGCCGCGCCGCACGTTCGGGTCGGCAAAGACCCGGTCGACGGCGGCAAGAACATCTTCGGTCGAGCGGAACGACCAGGTCAGCTTGAGATCGGCGAAGGCGGCGGCGGCGGATCTAACTTTGCCGGCAAACAAAAGCCGGCTGTCGGCAAAGGAATCCGGGGCGGCTCCCTGGAAGGAATAGATCGACTGCTTTTCGTCGCCGACAGCAAAGATGGTGCGGTGGACCGCGTCGCGTGCGCCGAGCCCGGCAAAGAACTCCTCTGCCAGCCGCTTGACCACCTCCCACTGGTCGGGACTGGTGTCCTGCGCCTCGTCGAGCAGGATGTGGTCGATGCCCTGGTCGAGCTTGTACTGCACCCAAGGGCCGGCATCGGGCCGTGCCAAAAGGTTGACCGTGCGGGTGATCAGGTCGTTAAAGTCGAGGAAGCCGCGGGCGCGCTTCAATTGCTCGTAACGGGCGATCAGCCAGTCGGCGATGGTCAGCGCCGCACGCGTGCCTTCCAGCATCCTGAACAAGGCCAGCCGGTCGGAGATTTCGAGAATGGCGTCGACCGCCGCCAGATAACGTTCGGCAAGATCGGGCAGCCGGTCAAGCAATGCCCTTTTAAATGTCTTTGCCGGATCGTAAGGCTCGCCGTCGGCCCTCAGGAAAGCCTTGGAGAGCAAATTCAGGCGACGTACCGGATCCTCCTCGGCAAAGGCAAGGCGGGCGTATGGCAGCAGATTGTTCAGCACGATGCGCGCATCGGCGGCCTCGGCCGCCCGTGAAAAGGTGACGAGATAATCCGGCAGGAAGCCGGGCAGCGGCCAGACCGAGGCGGCTATACCTTCGGCCGTCTGGCCGGCGCGGAAATGGAACTCGTCGAACAGCGCCTGAAAACCATCGCCGCCGGCCGCGGTGATGAACGCACGCAAACCATCGCGCTTGCGCACGATCTCGGCCAGCAGTGCGTCGAGCCCATGCTCGCCGCCGCGCTCCAGCACGGTGGCGAAGGCGTCGGACAATGCCGCATCGCCTGCAACGCCGCCCGAAATCATGTCGCGGCGGGCGGCGGCAAACAGCGATGCCTCCATTTGCGGATCGAGCATTTCGAAATGCGCAGGGATATTGGCTTCCAGCGGGAACTGATGCAGCACCGATTCGCAGAAGGCGTGGATGGTCTGGATCTTCAGCCCGCCCGGTGTTTCCAGAGCCTCGGCAAACAACCGCCGCGCCCGGCGCATGGTTTCGCGGTCGGGCTGGCGGCCGTCCAGCGCCTCTATCCGTGTCGAGAGCTCGGCATCGCCCAGGGCCGTCCATTGCGACAGGGTCGAAAACACCCGGTTCGACATGTTGGCGGCGGCGGCACGCGTATAGGTCAGGCACAGGATCTTGGACGGATCGGTGCCGCGCAGCAACAGCCGGATAACGCGCTGGGCGAGTACATGGGTCTTGCCGGATCCGGCATTGGCCGACACCCATGCGGAATTGCGCGGATCGGAGGCGCTTGCCTGACTGGCGACAGTGTCGCTTGGAATGGGATAGGCCTTTTTCATGCCTCCCCTCCCTCGTCGTCGGCATCGCCGCCGGCCGACCATTCGAGCACGCGGGCGAGATGGTCGTAATCGCCGTCGGTCTCACCCTCGCGGAACGGCAACGCCCGCGACAAATACCCGGTCGTCGGGTCGGCATAGTGGATCAGCAGCTTTTCCAACCTCGCCCAGGCCTCTTCGGCGAGATCGGCGGCGGTTCGCGGCTTGCGGTTGTATTCGAGGATCGATTCTTCGAACACCTCGCCATTCGGCCTCAGCCGCACGAAAGCCAGTTGCGACGGCTCACAGGCGCCAAGCTCCTTGAAGGCGCCGCGACGCAGCAGCGCGCCCTCCAGCGCCAGTTGCGGCGCGAGCAGCGTGTGCGCCTGCGCTTTGGATGGCGAGGAGCCGGTCTTGTAGTCGAGGATGTCGGCCATGCCGCCAGCCAGCAGATCGATTCGATCAGCGTAGCCGGACAGGGTCACGCCGGATCGGCCGACACCGGTCTTTTCGGCGCGTTCCTCGGCGTGCCGCCGTGCCACGGCGGCGGCCCGGCCGCGCTCCCATTCGATGATGCCGGCGGCAAGCTTTTCAAAACGCGGCCACCACACCGCCTCGACATCGGCCGGCAGGGCCGCCTCGGCAAAGCAGGAGCGGCCTGCGGCGATGAGCCCGTCCAGCGCCTCCGGCGCGCGCGGGTCGGCCACCCTCGCCGAGAAGAGGTGCAGAATGGCGTGAAACAGCGTGCCACGCTCGGCGGCGCCCGGATCGCGAATGACCGGATCGAGCGGCATCAGGCCGAGTATCCTTCTGGCATAGACCGCATAGGGATCGCGGCGTAGCGTTTCGATCTCGGTGACCGAGAAGTGGTGCGGCCGCGCGGCGAGCGGCGGTTTCGGCTGCGGCCTCGGCGCAAAGTCCTGCTTTTCGCCGGCATCGAGCGCACGCGCCCAGGCAAGCAGTTCGTCGCCGCGCCGGCGAAGTGCAGCAGCGTGGTCCTCGCCGACGAATGTAAGGATGCGCTGCAGCCAGCGCGAAGGTACCGACGGTGCGTCGCCGGAGCGGCCGGAGCGAGCCAGCACCACTTTTTTGGCGCCCATGGCCATCTGGAAATCATGGGCGGCAAGGCCGATGCGCCGCTCGGGCGGTTCAAGATCGATGCCGGTCTTCATCAGCCGCGACATGAAGCGGTCGCTCTCCGGCTTGCGCGGCCACACGCCTTCGTTGAGCCCGCCGACGACCAGCGTGTCGACATCCTGAAGCCGCGCTTCCAGCACACCCCAGATGGCGATGTTCCTGTCGCTGCCCTGCGCCGGCTTGACCGTCTCGGGCGCGATCAGCGCCTCCATCACGTCAGGCCATTCGTCAGCGGCGAAGGAGAACGACACCGAGGCCGCGACCAGCCCGCGCAAGAGCTCGGCGAGCTTTTCGCCGGCATCGCCCGCATAGAGTTCGCTCAGGCTGCCATCAGCGGCGCGGCCGAGACTTTCGAGCGCAACGACGCTGGCGCGCACAAGGGTGGCAAGATCGGCATTCTCGTCGCCGCGAAAAGCAACCAGCGGCGCCAGCGCGGCCGTTAGCCGGATCAGCAGGTCGCGCGCCTGTTCGATGCGCCTGACCGAAAGCCGCGGCCACCAGAAGGGTGGACGGCGATTGCCGCCGCCGTCGAATTCGAGGAGCCGGGTGTCGAAGAGCTGCGGCAGCGACGCCACGTCCGGACGCCCTGTGCCGCCGCGCAGCCCCACGAGTTCGACGATTTCGGCCGCATAGCGCACGCTTGCCCGCTCCAGGCCGAGGCCAAGCAGGGGATGCTTGAGCAGCGACAGCAGGGCGACGGGGTCGCCCGGGCGGAAGGCTGCCTGCAGCGCCAGCCTGAGCAGGCTGGCGGCTGGTGTGTTGATCAGCGGCGTGCCGCCGGAATCGTCGGCGGCAACGCCGAAGCGCAGCAGCTCGACTGAGACCCGCCGCGCCAGAGCGCGGTCGCCGGTGACGAGTGCGGCGCGCTGGCCGGGCCGTTCGACGGCCTGTTTGAGCGCGACGGCGATCGCCACGGCTTCGTCGCGTTCGCTGGCGGCTTCGAGAAGCGTCACATCGGCGAAGGCCTCGGCAATATCGCCGGCCCTAAAGCGGGCGCGCGTCTCGGCCCAGAGCTCGGTGGTCTCCGCCGGGCGCAGCGCTTCGCCGACAAGTGCGGCGCGCAGCGCAAGCGGTCGCGGCGCAACAGCAATCTCCTCGACATCGGCGCGCGGCACGCCGATCTTGCCGATCAACTTTGCCAGGCCGTATTGCGGGTGGCCAAGCACGGCTGGGCGCGCGCCCGGTGTGGTGATCGCGGCAAAGGACGGCTCGTCCAACGCCCGGTCGAGCCCGGGCAGCACAACGGCGCCATTGGGCAGACCGGCGATCACGGCAAGCAGCTCGGCCGTGGCGGGAATGGAGCCGGTGGAACCGGCGGCGATCACCGGTCCGGCTGGCGGATTACGCTTCAGCCGCGCCGCCTCCAGCCTTATCAGGGCATTACGATGCGCGGCCTGATTGGAACGATGGCGTTCCTCGAGCAGGTTCGGCCAGTTCTCCGTCACGATGGTCAGGAAGTCGAGTGTCACCTGCCACCAGCCTGCAAGATTGCCGGTTACAAGGTCGGCGAGCCTTGCCCAATCCGTGCCTTCGGTGTCGATCTCATCCATCAGGCGTGCAAGGTCGCGCGCCAGCCAGATGGCGTCGGCGGCGGAGGCCGGTATGACGATCTCCTCGTCGAACAATGCCGCGACATGTGCCGGCAGGCGGCGTTTCCACGCCCGCACCAGCGGCGCAAGCAGCAGAAGACGCTCGACCGCGGCGATCGGCGGCGCAAGGTCGATGGCGACCGAAGCTCCTGCCTCGAAGGCGGCTTCATCTTCATCGAACTCACCAAGCGGGCGGATGACCGGCAGGATCGCCGAGCGGCTTCCCGAGCGCGAGAGGGCATCGACGAAGACGCCGCGAAGCGCCCGCGCCGCACGGCGCGTCGGCACATAGATGGTGAGATCGGCCAGCGCCAGCGGATCGCCGTCATAGGCGAAGCCGGGAACCAAGCGCCCCGCAAGCAGCGCCTCGGCCAGCGTCGGCAGGAACGGCGCTCCGGGCGGGATCGAGAAAACGCGGCGGGAGCCGCTCATTTCGCCTCGGTAAAAGCGCCGGGTGCCTCAGCAACAGCATTGGGCGTGCCGGCAAGCGCGGCGGCGACGGCCGCTTCCGCAAGCGGAATGGCGTCGGGCGTGCCGACAGTAATCCAGTGACCCTGCATTTTCATGCCGAACAGGCGCCCAGTAGCGATGGCCGCATCGAAATAGGCATTGAGCGAGTGCGGCCCGGTCGGAGCGTCCTTGAAAAGGCGCGGATGGGCGATTGCGGCGCCGGCATAGATCAGACCGGCGGGATCGTTGTTCGCACGCCGCAAGGCGCCGCCCGGCGCCATCAGGAAGTCGGTGCCGCCGCTATGTCCGGTTGCCGACTGGAGATCCGCAAGCATCAGCAGAATGTCCATTGTCGCGCCCTCCCATGCAAGGGCAAGTCGCCTGAGATTGGAGACGCCGCTGTCGATCCAGAAGGTGTCGGCGTTGAGCACATAGAAGGGCGCCCCTAACCTGGGCAATGCCTTGACGATACCACCGGCGGAGTCAAGCAAGCCCCTGCTCTCATCCGAGATGACGATTCTCGGCGCACTGCGGCGGGCTACATGGTCCACGATCTGTTGCGGGAGGTAATGGACGTTGACGACGGCCGTGGCGACGCCGGCTTCGGCTAGGCAGTCCAGCCCCCAGTCGAGCAATGTCTTGCCGGCGACCTTGACCAGCGGCTTCGGCATGGTGTCGGTGATCGGCCGCATGCGCTTGCCGAGCCCGGCGGCGAGCACCATGGCGGTCGTCGGCATCGACTGCTCATCCGACGCCTTCAGGCCCAAATCCTTAGCCGTCAAATCGAGCGTTCCTCCAGCAAGTCGTGGGCGATGTAGAAATCCTGCAGCCCGGCCAGCGCCGGATGCGCCAGTGCCCGGCGAAGATAGTCGCGGATGCGCGGCAGATGCTTCAGATAATAAGGCTTGCCGTCGCGTTTTTCGAGCCGCACGAAGATGCCGAGGATCTTGGAATTGCGCTGTGCGGCCATGATTGCATAGGTTTCGCGGAATTCGTTCTCATCGAAGGCACCGGCAGCGCGTCGCGCGGCGATGTAGGCGGCGAGCGTGTGCTTTTCGATTTCGGGTGAGATAGTGACGCGCGCGTCCATGGCTAGCGAGGCGACGTCGTAGGCGGACGGCCCGATCAGCGCGTCCTGGACATCGACGACGCCGAGGCGATCGTGACCGGAACGGTCAGCGCGCCAGATCAGGTTGGGTGAATGGAAATCGCGCAGCATCAGCGTGTATTCGCGTCCCTCCAGCCGATCGAGCACCGCACTCCATTCGCTGCGGTAACCGGCGCGCAGCGCCTCTCTAGGCGGAGCGCCTGATATCGCCGGGACATACCAGTCGACCAACAATTCGGCCTCGATCATCATGGCGTCGCGGTCGAAAGGCGGCACCTCATGGAAGACGCCGGGGCCGGCCTGCATGCGGGTCGGCCATGTTTTGCCGTGCATCATGGCAAGCAGTCCGGCCGCCGCAGCGTAGCGCTCGGCCACCGGCTGGCCGCGCTTGTCGAGAAACCCTTGGGAACCGAGATGCTCCAGCAGGAGAAAACCCTGGTCGAGATCCTGGGCATAGATTTCCGGGACGCTGACGCCGCCGGCCCGCAAGGCCCGGTCGATGGCGACGAACGCCGAAACGGATTGCGCGGTGTGAGCGATCTCGGCATAGGGTTTGCCGTCGCGGACTGGCGGTCCGAGCACCAGCCTTGGCGAGTTCATCAGCACCCGCGGCGGAAATCTGGCGAGCGTGACGATCTCGTAGGAGCGAGCCGAGGCATCACCGATGAAATATCGTCGCTGCGCTTCGCCCCAACCGGCCTGCCCGAGAAAATCGCGCATTGCCAGCGATCGCGCCGCGCGCTCGAAGGCGGCGCCCTCTCCCGATAGTCTCGCCAATCGGCCGTCGCCCTGCTGGAGAAGTTCGACCAGCACCGAGGTTTTCGGCAGATATGCCTCTGCCCGCTCCGGCCATTCGACCAGCGCGGCGCCTTGCGTCAGCGCCTCGTCGAAGCCCAGCTCATCCAGCTCGGATGCCGTGCCCAAGCGGTAGAGATCGAAATGATGAACCGGCACACGCGTGTCGTAGCTCTGGACCAGCGTGAAGGTCGGGCTCGGCACGTCGAGTCCGGCATCGTCGGCCAGTGCCCTGATCAGCGCCCGTGCCAAGGTCGATTTGCCGGCGCCGAGATCGCCCTTGAGGGCGAGCACGTCGCCAATGCGCAGCGACATGGCGAGATCCTCGCCGAACCTTGCCGTCGCAGCCTCGTCGGCGAGAAAATGCTCCAGCACCAATACCGCCATCGAACGCGCTACTCGGCCGCCGCGCGGATGCCGGACGGCGTGTCGGGAAAGGTGCAAACAACCGTGGTGCCCTTATCCCTGCCGGTCTCGATGCGGACGCTGCCGCCATGCAGTTCGACAAAGCTCTTGACGATCGACAGGCCGAGCCCGGCGCCACGGCGGCGGCCGCCATTGGTGTGCGGCTCGAAGCGCCGGAACACTGAGTCAAGCAGGTCCGGCGGCATGCCGGGGCCGTCATCGTGAACGGAAAATTCCACGCCGTCGGCAAGTTGGCGGCAGGCGAGCGTTATGGTGCTCGCCTCCGGCGCGTAATTGGCGGCATTGCTGAGCAGATTGTAGAGGATCTGGCGGACGCGGATCTCGTCGCCGTGGAAGGTTTTCGGCGCGGCCGCCGCGTCGATCCTAAGCTTGATCGCATGTTCCTCCAGCCGGTCGGCGACCAGTTCGGCGGCAGCCGTAATGGTTCGATCGATGTGAACTTCGGAAATGTCGAGTTCCATGATGCCGGCATCCACCGTCGCCAGGTCGAGGATGTCGTTGACGATGGTGAGCAGGACCGAGGAGGACGAGCCGACATGCCCGATATATTCGCGTTGCTTCTGGTTCAGCGGACCAGTCGACGGCAGTGAAAGAAGCTCGGTAAAGCCGATGATGTTGGTGAGTGGCGAGCGCAGCTCATAGGAGACGTGCTGCACGAATTCGTTCTTGATCTGGTCGGACTTTTGCAGCGCCTCATTCTTGTCCTTCAGCGCCCGCTCGACATTGACGCTGTCGGTAACGTCGACGAAGGTCATCATCACCTGGCCGTTGGGCAAAGGGATGACGGCGTAGCGCAAAACGGTGCCGTTGTTCAATTCGGTTTGGCCGTGGCGGTCGCGGCGCTCGTCGTCGAAGCCGGTGATGGCGGCAACGAACCCGCCCCACGGACTGTCGACGGCACGGCGGTCGCAAAGGTCGCGGATCGTCGAGACATGGACGTTGGGTTTTGAGGCATCGGCATCCAGCCCCCACAATGCCGCGAACGCCGGGTTCGACAGTCTCAGCCTGCCGTCGGGGCCGAACACAGCGACGCCTTCGGCGAGGTTGTCGAGCGTCTCGCCCTGGACCCGGACGGCGGTCTGGTAGCGGCTTTCAAGGTCCATCTTCTCGGTCAGGTTCTCGAACACCCAGGTGACGCCGCCCTTGGGCTGCGGATTGGCGACGACGCGAATGGTCTTGCCGTCCGGCAGATGCCACCAATGCTCCTGCGATTCAACCGCGCGGTAAGCGCCGAGCAGGCTCTCTTTCCAGCGCCGCCATTCGGGCTGCTCGGCGATCTTGCCTTCGCTGCGCAGGCGGTCGAGCAGCAAGGCGTTGTCCGGCGCGCTGTGCAGGAAGCCGCTGTCGAGGCCCCATAGTTTCTGGAACGCCTGATTGAAAAACCGCAATTTCTCGTCGGTGTCGAAAATCGCCACGGCGGTGTTGAGCTGATCGAGCGTGTCGGCGTGGCTCTGCATGGTCCGCTCATATTCGGCGCGAATGGCCTCGATAGCGCTGATGTCGCAGGCAAGACCAGCCGAACCATCCGCCCCGGCAAAATCGGTCACGGCAAACATACGGCGGTCGCCTTCGATGACCGTGGAGAGCGTCTGTTCAAAGACCGCGCGCGACTTGTGCTGCGCAGCGATCGTGTCGCGCGCCTGGCCGCCGAGGAATTCCTTGCCATCGCGGACCGCCGCTTCGGCATTCTCGGCCTCGACCGCTTCGGCGTAGGCGCGGTTGACCCATTTCAGCCGCCCGTCGACAGTACGCAGCCATGACGGCATCTTGAGCGCATCCAGAAGACCGATCAGCGTCTCATGGTCGGCGGCTAAGCGCTGGTTCTCGATCTTCAGCCTGGCCTGGCTTCGCTGTGTCTCCGAAAGCGAGACGAAGCGAACCAGCCCATGCGCCGCACTCTTGCGGCCGTGAACCTCGAGCGGCTGGCCGGCCTGCGATTCGATGACCAGATCGAACGGCTTTGCCTTGTCCCGCAGTGCCGCGACGGCATGTTCGAGTGCGGCCGCCGAACGCGGCATCAGCCAGCGGCCGAAAGCCAGGAAGGCCGCCCGGTCCTCCGGCGCGCCGCTCTCGATCGGCAATGTCCCGACAAGCTCGGGCTTCTTGTTCTCGGCCGCCCATACCACCACGCGCTGATCGCGGGAATGGAGCAGCGCCTCCGAGCGCTGCAGCGCGGCATTGACGTCGGCGATACGGGTCCTGAGCTCGGCATTTTCCGCCGCGGTGCGCGCCCGTTCGCGGATCAGAAAGATGGCCGACAGCAATGCCGCCCCCATGACGCCGACGAACATGGCGAGTTGCATGACCTCGACCGTGCTGACCGACAGCCCGGCCTTTTGCGCCACGCGGGTTTGGGCATGTGCAGTAAAGCCAAGCAGCGGACTAACCAGCGCGGAAGAAGCAAGCAGCACCCCGACACGGCTGCCGGCGCGCCATAGAAGGCTGCCGCCTCTGGCAGCGGAGCCCGTGATCGAATCGTTATGGCCGCCGGAAACGGCCTGTCCCGCGCAAGGCGGGTTATCCCCCGGCATGTCTTGGTCCTCTTCGCCGCCTGAATGCAAGACCGCCCTGATGCGTGCGCCCGGGCCTCGTCCCCGGACCGCGAATCAGCACCATAGCGCTTGCGCGAATCGGCGTGAAGAATCAATCAGCGCAAAAATAAAGCCGGGCGAAAAGTCAATCGCCCGGCTTCAATATCTAGTGGCAAGTTTCGCCGTGGTTAATAGCGGTAGTGTTCCGGCTTGAACGGTCCCTGCGGAGTGACGCCGATATAGGCGGCCTGTTCGCCTGACAATTCGGTCAGGCGGGCACCGAGCTTGTCGAGATGCAGGCGCGCGACCTTTTCGTCGAGATGCTTCGGCAGGACATAGACCTGGTTCTCGTACTGGCCGGGCTTGGTGTACAGCTCGATCTGGGCCAACACTTGGTTGGTGAAGGACGCCGACATGACGAAGCTCGGGTGGCCGGTAGCGTTGCCGAGGTTGAGCAGGCGGCCTTCCGACAAAAGGATCATCCGCTTGCCGTCCGGAAAGGTGATCATATCCACCTGAGGCTTGATGTTGGTCCATTTCAGGTTGCGCAGCGAGGCCACCTGGATCTCGTTGTCGAAGTGACCGATGTTGCCGACGATCACCATGTCCTTCATCAGGCGCATGTGGTCGAGGGTAACAACGTCCTTGTTGCCGGTGGTGGTGATAACGATGTCGGCCGTCGGCGCTGCGTCTTCGAGCGTGACCACCTCGAAACCGTCCATCGCCGCCTGCAGCGCGCAGATCGGATCGACCTCGGTGACCTTGACGCGGGCGCCGGCGCCCTTGAGCGAAGCCGACGAGCCCTTGCCGACGTCGCCATAGCCGCAGACAACCGCGACCTTGCCGGCCATCATCGTGTCGGTGCCGCGGCGAATGCCGTCGACAAGCGATTCCTTGCAGCCATATTTGTTGTCGAATTTCGACTTGGTGACGGAATCATTGACGTTGATCGCCGGGAACGGCAGCAGGCCTTTTTTCTGCAATTGATAGAGCCGGTTGACGCCGGTCGTCGTCTCTTCGGTGACGCCGCGGATCGCTTCCTTCTGCTTGGTGAAGAAGCCGGGCGATGCCTGCATGCGCTTCTTGATCTGGGCAAACAGGATCTCTTCCTCTTCGCTGCCCGGATTGGACAGCACATCCTCGCCGGCCTCGGCGCGGGCGCCGATCAGGATGTACATGGTGGCATCGCCACCGTCGTCGAGGATCATGTTGGAGGTGCCGCCATCGGCCCACTGGAATATCTTGTCGGTGTAGACCCAATAATCCTCAAGCGTCTCGCCCTTGACGGCAAACACCGGAATTCCGGCCTCGGCAATGGCCGCGGCAGCGTGGTCCTGGGTCGAGAAGATATTGCAGGAAGCCCAGCGGATATCGGCGCCGAGCGCCTTAAGCGTTTCGATCAGCACCGCCGTCTGGATGGTCATGTGCAGCGAGCCGGTGATGCGCGCGCCCTTGAGCGGCTTCTTGTCGCCGAATTCTTCGCGGCAGGCCATCAGGCCCGGCATTTCGGTTTCGGCGATCTCGATCTCCTTGCGGCCCCAGCCGGCAAGCGCGATGTCTGCGACCACATAGTCCTTGCTACCCGTCATGGCAGTGCTCCGATGCGAATTGATTGCGGGACGCGCCCGCCCCGAAAGCGTGTCGGAGGGCGCGAGGTGCCGGCCTGACTAGCAGATCGGGAGTCGGACGACAATGGGATATAAAGAAATCTTTATCCCTGCATGTCTTCAGAAGCGATCAGCACGTCAGCATTCCTCGCCAAAACGGGAAGCAACCAGTTGCTCCAGCGCATCGATGACCTCTTCGGCCTCCGGGCCGGTGGCGGTGACGCGGATCGAATAACCGGGGCTCGCCGCCAGCATCATCAGGCCCATGATCGAGGTGCCGCCGACCTTGACGCCGTCCTTCTCGACCTGGACCGTGGCGTTGAAGCCGCTGGCGATTTGAACGAACTTGGCCGAGGCGCGTGCGTGCAGGCCGCGCTGGTTGACGATCGGAAAGTCGCGAACGATCTTGTCCTTTTCCGGCAACAGCGCGCTCATTTGCTGCTCAGGAGTTGACTGGCGACATTGATGTATTTACGGCCGGCAGCCTGCGCCTCATCCAGCGCGGCCGTCATGTTGTCGCCCTTGCGAACGCTGGACAGCTTGATCAGCATCGGCAGGTTCATGCCGGCAATGACCTCGATACGCCCGGATTCCATCACGGAAATGGCGAGGTTAGAGGGCGTGCCGCCGAACATGTCGGTCAAAACGATGACGCCTGATCCCGTATCGACGCGGCCGACTGCCTCGATAATGTCGCGGCGGCGCTGTTCCATATCGTCGTCGGCACCGATCGCCACGGTCTCGAAATTGTCTTGTGGCCCAACGACATGTTCCACGGCATTGCGGAACTCGGCGGCCAGTTGACCGTGCGTTACAAGCACGAGTCCGATCATTCTTTGGTGGCTCCCGTCATCGCCGCTTCACAGGCGCATTTTATGCTCGCCGACCGTTCCAGGTGGCGGGAGCGCTATCTTGTCGACGCAAGGCCCGTTGACAAGCCCAAAATTGCGCCGGCCCAAGCCAATTTGACGCATTGCAGCAAAAAATCGAAATCGGATCACAGGAAAGGCGCAATCGACAGGCGCGACATCAATGCCGGCAAGGCCGCCGCTACATTGCGCTCGGCAAGATCGATGCGCGGCACTGGTACGCCGACAACGAGTTCGCTGCAGTCTTCCTGGAAGCGGGCCATTTTGCCGGCTGGCACCAGCCGGATAATGAGGTCGATCACACAGCTTGGCTCGAACTGTATCGGTTTGGGGCCGAATCCCGGCACCTCGACGAGGCCGGCTATGCTGGCTGGTGCGCGGCAGACCAGCCGCCCGTCGCAATCTGCAGCATAGAGCTGGTCATCGCCGATCAGCCGGGAAAACAGCCCACGCTGGCTGCAATGATCGATCAAGGCGAGCGCCAGCGTCGTCTTGCCCAAGCCGGACGGTCCGGTGATGAGAATGCCGCGATCACCTATCAGGATCGCGGTGCCGTGAATATTTTCAGGCTGCACAATAGGACCAGGCGTGATTGGAATTCATCCGTCAGCCTTCCGCCGGCAGCGTCACCACGAAGCGCGCGCCCTTGATCTCGCCAGGCTTGGTGCCCGGGATGTTCTCGGCGCTCAGCGTGCCGCCATGGGCTTCAACGATCTGCCTGGATATCGACAGGCCAAGGCCCGAGTTCTGACCGAACGCCTCGCCGGCCGGCCGATCGGTATAGAACCGCTCGAAAATGCGATCGATGTTATCGGCCCGGATACCGGGTCCATTGTCGTCGATGGTGACGATGTTGAACTTGCCGGCGCGCGCCAGCGATATGGTGATGTGGCCACGTTCCTCGGGAACGAACGAGCGGGCATTCTCGATCAGGTTGGTGATCACCTGGCCGATCCTCAGATCATGACCGACGACGAAGTAGCCTTTCACGCCCTGTGGCAGTTTGGCGACCTTGAATTCGATCTCGACCGCCTTCTTGTTGCGCGTGGCCTCGCGCGAGACGGCGACCAGATCGGTGATGAACTTCTTGAGGTCGACGGTTCCCGCATCTTCCCGCGCCAGCTCGGCATCGAGACGGGAGGCATCGGAAATATCGGTGATGAGACGGTCAAGCCGCCTCACATCGTGCTGAATGATATCCATCAGCCGGCTGCGCGAATTGTCGTTCCTGGCCAGCGGCAATGTCTCCACCGCGCTGCGCAGCGAGGTAAGCGGGTTCTTCAACTCGTGCGAGACATCCGCGGCAAAACTTTCGATCGCCTCGATGCGGGCGTACAGCGCATTGGTCATGTCGCGCACGGCGATCGACAGATTGCCGATCTCGTCCTGCCGATCGGAGAAGTCGGGGATTTCCTCGCGGTTCTTGACACCGCGGCGAACCCTGACGGCTGCCGCGGAAAGCCGGCGCAGCGGATTGGCGATGGTGGAGGCCAGCAGCATCGACAGGATGGCGGTAACCAGGGCAGCAATGCCGAACACGCGCAGGATGGCCTTCCGCTCGGCCGCGACGATCTTGTCGATGTCGCCGCCTTCGGTCGACAGCATCAGCACGCCGAGGACGGCACGGAAGCGCTGGATCGGCACCGCCACAGAAACGATCTGCTCGCCTTGCTCCGAGATCCGCACGATCGTCGACGGGCTGCCGGTAAGCGCCTTGACCACTTCCGGAAACGCGGCGCCGTTGCCACCCGGCTGCTCGCGATAGACGGGCAGCTGCTTGTTGCGGAAGAAATCGAAGACGAATTTCTGGATGCGCTCCAGAAGGTCCGGCTGTTCCTCTTCGACCGGCGGCAGGTCGTAGCGAAGGATCTGGCCGCGCGAATAGAGATGGCGGGAATCGAGCAGCAGGTTGGCGTCGCGGTCGTAAATGCGGGCGCGGGTCCGCGTCGGCGAGATCAACCGCCTGAGCACCGGCGCCACGCGCTCCGGATTGATCGGGAAATCGAGGTTATCGAGCTGATCGGAGCCCGGGCCGAGGCTTTCGCCGGCCTGCAACTCGAGCAGCTTCTCCGGATCGATGCTGATCGAATCGGTCTCGACCGTCGCCGAGGCGGCGATCGCGCCGGCGATGATCTCGCCTTGAGTCATCAGGCTCTCGACACGGGCGTCGATCAGCCCGTCGCGAAAGGTATTGAGATAGAGAATGCCGGTGACCAGGACGGCAAGGCCGGCAAGGTTGAGAAAGAGGATACGCCGCGTCAGGCTGGAAAAGATGTGATGGCCGAGAAACCGGCGCATCGGCACCGTAATTTTCGACACGAAGGCGGGCAGAATCCGCGGCGGGCGCCTGGCGGCGCCCGACCGTCTCACTCGCTCTACTTGCACTGCCATCGAATAGCAGCTCCCGCTCGACTCAAGCTTCGCGGAACCGATATCCGACTCCGTAAAGGGTTTCGATCATTTCGAAGTCATCATCGACGGCCTTGAACTTTTTGCGTAGCCGCTTGATGTGACTGTCGATGGTGCGGTCATCGACATAAACCTGCTCATCATAAGCCGAATCCATCAGCGCATCACGGCTTTTTACAACGCCCGGACGCTGGGCCAGCGAATGCAGGATGAGGAACTCGGTGACGGTCAGCGTCACCGGCTCGCCCTTCCAGGTGCAGGTGTGGCGCTCCTGGTCCATGACAAGCTGGCCGCGCTCAAGCGACCGGGCCTGCTGGTTGGGCGCCTTGGCCGCCGCCTCGCGGGTGCTGGCGCGGCGCAGCACGGCGCGGACGCGCTCCACCAGAAGACGCTGCGAGAAGGGTTTGCGGATGAAGTCGTCGGCGCCCATCTTGAGGCCGAACAGTTCATCGATCTCGTCGTCCTTGGAGGTCAGGAAGATCACCGGCAGGTCGGATTTCTGACGCATCCGGCGCAGCAACTCCATGCCGTCCATGCGCGGCATCTTGATGTCGAGGATGGCGAGGTTCGGCGGGCGCGCCGCCAGTCCCTCCAGCGCCGATGCCCCATCCGTGTAGGTTTCGACCCGATAACCCTCGGATTCGAGGGCGATCGAAACCGAAGTCAGAATGTTGCGATCGTCGTCGACAAGCGCGATTGTTGCCATTTCAAGCGGCTCCCTCATGAGCTGTCCCTTCTTTCGTCGAGAAGGGGCTTTTGCAGGACAAATTAGGTACAAAATGTGGCATAGGCTGTATCCGCTGTCACGCGCGGCATGTCGACGGCCACAATTGTACCTCGATATGGATTGGACGAATGAACATCGCCAATCCTTTGGGCAACCATCAGTGTTTTTGCACATATAAACGATTTAAACAACTTTCAAAATATTTAAATCGATTAATGATTTGATATCATTCGCCTTTTCTGGTTTTGACGTTTTTAGCTCCTGCAATGGGGGTTCCGGAATTCGCCGGTAAAGACGCGGTAAATCGAAGAAGGGACACCCATGTCGGAAGCCGGCAAACGCAATCTTGCATGTGCAATCGATCGGATCGGCCTAAGAACCACGGGCGTGGTGCGCTATAATTTCGGCGCGGCCGCGCTCTACGAGGAGGCAATCCGCCGTGGCGAGGCCCGACTCACCGCGCATGGCGCGCTTGCCGCCGAGACCGGGCAGCACACCGGCCGCTCGCCCGGGGACAAATTCGTGGTGCGCGACGAAAGCACCGCGCCGCATGTATGGTGGGACAACAACAAAGCGATTTCGCCGATCCAGTTCGATACGCTGCTTGCCGATTTTCGCGCCCACGCGGCTGGAAAGGACCTTTATGTGCAGGACCTGGTCGGCGGCGCCGACGAGGAGCTGAAGCTGCCGACCAGGGTGATCACGGAGCTTGCCTGGCACTCCTTGTTCATCCGCAATCTGCTCATCCGACCGGCCGCCGCCGAACTCGAGCATTTCATGCCCGATTTGACGATCATCGACCTGCCGTCGTTCCGCGCCGATCCCGCCCGCCACGGCACGCGCGGCGAAACGGTGATTGCCGTCGATCTTTCGCACATGATCGTGTTGATCGGCGGTACCTCGTATGCCGGCGAGATGAAGAAGTCGGTGTTCACCGTGCTCAACTACCTGCTGCCGGCAAAAGGTGTGATGCCGATGCACTGCTCGGCCAATGAAGGGCCCGTCGGCGACGCGGCCGTTTTCTTCGGCCTTTCCGGGACCGGCAAGACGACGTTGTCGGCCGACCCGTCGCGCACGCTGGTCGGCGACGACGAGCATGGCTGGGGACCGCACGGCATCTTCAATTTCGAGGGCGGCTGCTATGCCAAGACGATCAAGCTTTCGGCCGAAGCCGAGCCGGAGATCTTCGCCACCACCCAGCGCTTCGGCACGGTGCTGGAGAATGTGGCGCTCGACGCAGGCCGCGTGCCGGATTTCGACGACGGCGGGCTGACCGAAAACACACGCTGCGCCTACCCGCTCCACTTCATCCCCAACGCCAGCAAGACGGGGCGCGCCAGCCACCCGAAGAACATCATCATGCTGACCGCCGACGCATTCGGTGTGATGCCGCCGATCGCGCGGCTGACCCCGGCGCAGGCCATGTACCATTTCCTCTCCGGCTATACCGCCAAGGTGGCGGGGACCGAGAAGGGCGTTACGGAACCCGAAGCGACATTTTCGACATGCTTCGGCGCACCGTTCATGCCGCGGCATCCGTCGGAATACGCCAATCTGCTGCGCGAGCTCATCGCCCGCCACGGCGTCGATTGCTGGCTGGTCAACACCGGCTGGACCGGCGGCGCCTACGGCACCGGCAAGCGAATGCCGATCAAAGCAACGCGGGCGCTGCTTGCGGCGGCGCTCGACGGCTCGCTGAAAGCGGCCGACTTCCGCACCGACGCCAATTTCGGTTTCGACGTACCGGTGACGGTTGCCGGCGTCGACCGCGCCATTCTCGACCCTAGATCGACCTGGATCGACAAGCCCGCCTACGACCGGCAGGCGGCAAGGCTGGTCGGTATGTTCGTCGACAATTTCGAAAAGTTCGAAGCCCATGTCGACGCCACCGTGCTCGGCGCCGCACCACGCATGCAGATAGCGGCTGAATAGCCGTCGCCCCCTGGTGATGCTTCAAGGCCCGGCTTCGATCGGGCCTTTTCTTTTTTCGCCTGCCGCGCCATGAGTGCGGCATGAACGCCGACGACAAGATCATCATTACCGACGATGCGGTGATTAATCCGGGCGACCTGCACGAGGACTTCATCCGTTCGTCCGGCCCGGGCGGCCAGAACGTCAACAAGGTGGCGACGGCAGTGCAATTGCGCTTCGATGCCGCCAATGCGGCCGGCCTGTCGGAGCGGGTGCGCGAACGGACCATCAAGCTTGCCGGCCAGCGCGCCACCAAGGACGGCGTCATCGTCATCGAAGCCGGACGCTTCCGCACCCAGGAGCAGAACCGGGCGGACGCCCGGGCGCGGCTGACGGCACTGGTCGCCAAGGCCGCCGAACCACCACCACCGCCGCGCAAGAAGACAAGGCCGTCCAAAGGCGCGGTCGAAAGACGGCTCAAGAGCAAGGCCGGGCGCGGCTCGATCAAGAAACTGCGCGGCCGGGTCGGGGATGAGTGACAGCCAAAGCGGCTTCGGATCTCAGATCGCCGGTTAAAGCGCGCAGCCACCGTCGGAGGCGGCTTTCGGGTCGCCGTTTTCATTTGACGGTGGCATTCTGATTTCTCCAGACCAACGGATTAAGCGACGCGATGCTCGTACTGCCCAAAGGCGTCCGCCATATGCCCGGCTACCTGTCGCGCGCCATGCAGGAAGTGCTGGTGGAAGATATCCGGCAGGTCGTGCAGAAGGCGCCGCTGTTCGTGCCGGCGATGCCGCGTACCGGCAAGGAGATGAGCGTGCGCATGACCAATTGCGGTCCGCTGGGCTGGGTCACCGACAAGGAGCACGGCTATCGCTACCAGCCGACCCACCCGGTGACCGGAAGGCCTTGGCCGCCGATCCCGGAGATGCTGCTCGAACTGTGGCGGGATGTATCTGCCTATGCGCACCCGCCGGAAGCCTGCCTGGTCAATTTCTATTCGCAGGATGCCAAGATGGGTCTTCACCAGGACCGCGACGAGAGCGATTTCTCCGCGCCTGTCGTCTCGGTGTCGCTCGGCGACGATTGCCTGTTCCGGGTCGGCCAGACGACGCGCGACGGCGCCACCAAATCGTTCAGGCTGAGGAGCGGCGACGTCGTCGTGCTTGGCGGCGAAGGGCGGCTCTGCTTTTACGGCGTCGACCGTATCTACCCGTCGACCTCGGCATTGCTCAGGAGTGGCGGCCGCATCAATCTGACGCTGCGACGGGTGACGATGCCGAAATAGGCTGTTCGGGTGGCCGGTGGCCCGGGCGGACATAATCGTCGCGCAGATAGATGCGCTCGGTCTCGTCCTCGATAAGAATGCGGTAGTGCGCCAGGATGGCGTCAAAGCCAAAACGCCCCATCAGTTGGCTTGTCCACATTGTGTTGTTTTTCTTGAAGACGACGATATCCGGGCGCAGACGCGCGAACTCTTCGCGTTTGCTTTCGACGTAGCGCGCCATGATGGCTCGGTAACGCGTGGCTTCGGCGGTGTCACCCGAGAGAGCTGCCTGCCGGGACAGGGAAAGTGCGAACGCTCCAAGCCAATCGCTGACGTGGGTCGAAACGAACTGCCCATCGATCATACGGTTCAACGGATGTCCCGAGGAAATATCCGAACTGACCAACGCTACGGTCGGCCGATCGGTGGCGGCGCGAATTGCGGCAACCAGTGCCGGCCCTGGTTTCTGGGTGCTCCAATAGGGCAAGAAAGCGATTGCCACCGCCGCCAATGCCCAAGCTCGCGAAGGAGCCGTCACGAACGTCAACAGCTTCGACGGCTGCTGCACGATCCTGGGCAGTGCCAGCAGGCAGAAAATGGCTGCCACAGCGCAAAAGATCGCGGGATAGGCATGATAAGACCAGCCTTTGGCTTGGTAGAACAGGGGAAACATGCCAGCGATCGATGCCGCCAACGCAACCGGGCCTGGCAGGCCACAGCCACCAGATCAGGAAGACAAGGAAACACCACGAGAAACCGTAGCCGATCACAATCGGCCAAAAGATGCCGATCTTTGCATAAACGTCCGCCAAGAGGGGATAGATGTCGCGCACGAATTCCGGATGGATCAGCGTGACCGTGCTGAGATAGACAACGCAGATGCCGCCAATGACCCAGTGTTCCAGGGCGAAGATCGATTTCAGACTGCGCCGGCGCACTGCAACGACCAGCGCCGGCGCCAACACCATGATCGCATAGTAGGGCTTGACCAGCAGCAGAATGCTGCCCGACAGGCCGGCGAGTACGGCGAGCCCGGGGTCTGGTTGGGCAGCTGCATCTCTGCGCGCGCGCCAGGCATGAAGCGCAAGCAGCGGCATGAAAAGTGCCATGCCGATATGCTCCCGCTCGCTGAAAGCATTTCCGGGGAAGACCACCAACATTGCGCAAAACGCTGGCCCCAGTGCAAACAATGATGCAGTTTCGGTGAAACCCGCACGCTTGACGATCACGCCCGAGAGCGAAAGTCCGATAAGCACGGCAAGGTATGTCCAGGCCTCAACCAGGATTTCCGGGGCGGTGCCCAGCAATCTGGCCGCAGCCACTGGCGGCAGATAGAGCCAGACGCTGAATGGGGGATTGGTTTCGTAGATTTGCGAGTAAAGCCGCTCACCGGACAGCATACGCTCGCAGACCGTGATCAGCCAGCTAGTGTCGGGAACAGTCCCCCAACGTCGCTGCCAGAAGATCGAGAAGACGGTGACTGCGGCAATGGCCATGACATTGCGGCTAGGAAGCAGCGACGCCGCAATATCCCGGTCGCGCCAGCGGCTCAAGCCGCCAATGTCGTTCGAGACGCTCATGCTGTTGCACCGAGGCTCTCGAGATCGAGCCATATGTCGTCCAGCGGAGCGATTGGATCCAGCCGTGTCATGGGTTTCCGGGGGCTCCTGCTCAATCGGTTTGGAGCGGCGCAGGCGCCGTGTAACGCAGATAGACAGTGATTTCCGGCTCGGCGTGCAGCAGACGATAGTCGGCCAAGGCGACCTGGATCCGCTTGTCCTGCAGCATCAGGGCAGTCCACGCGGGCGAGCCTGACAGCACGATATCGGGCTTCTTCGCTGATATCTCGGCGGCGTTTTCGCCGATCACCCGATCGCGGATGCTTTCAAGTTCCGGTCTCCGTTCGAGATCGCCGGTGACGCGGGCGAGCGTGTCCGCGTTGGAGACCGCCCAGGCGCTCGGATGGCGTGATATGAACCTGCCGCCGACCAGCCTGGCGAGGGGATGGGCAACCTGCATCTGGTCGGCAATAGACATGATGGTCGGGGTTTCGACCGTTGCGCGGATCGCGGCGACAGACCGGGCGATCGGGCCGTTATCCGTCGTCAGCGCCGCGTACTGTGCCCTGACCGCTATTTGCAGCACCAGCACGCAGCCGAAGATCAGGGCGGCCTTGCGAACGAAGCCTGCACTGCCGAATGTGCCGAACCGCACAAGCTGGATGCCAAATGCAAGTGTCGCAACAACGACCATCGGCAGCGCGTGATTGGGCCAACCCTTGCCCATGACGATGAAGGCCGGAATGAACCCCAGGGCGGTCAGGAGCGGAATCCTGACGTCCCAGTTCGTCTTTCTCAGGCCGCCGGCCGCAAGCACGGTGGCGGCGGCCAGAAGCAGCACCACTTTCGGCCAGTTTGCCAGCATATCGGCGGCAGAGGCCCTCAACGGAAGATAGACCTCCCTGACCAAGGGTAGGACGTCGCTGACGTAAGCGCGGTCGAAGAGCGCGATGGACGCGATATAGGCGACCACGATCGCAGCGCCCACCAGGTTCTCTGCGACGAAGAGCGGTCTCAGCGACCGCCTTTCAAGCGCAAGACAGAGCGACGGCAACATGAAGGCCAGCACAAAATAGGGCGGCTTGACCATGACCACGACCGCCGCGCCGAAGCCCGCGACCATGTGCTCCAGGCGCGAGCCCGCGCTGAAATCCAGGTTCCGCTGACGTGTGCATTGCAACGCCACCCAAGGCAGAATGGCAATCAATGCGAAGTGCTCGCGTTGGCCGAATTGATCCGGCATGAAACACAGGATCAAAAACAGGGCCGCCGCTGCCGCCCACAGCGCATGGGGCTGCCGGTAGACCGGTTCATCGCGCGCGAGAATGCGGACGGAAACGAAAAGACTGGCCAGGCTCAGGCAAACGACGCCAAGCGTCAGCCAGAATTCCGCACGCATGCCAGTGAGCTTTTCCAGGAGCATGAACGGCATGTAGAGCCAGATCGAGAAAGGGGGGTTGGTCTCCACGATGTCGGTGTTGAGCCGCTCTCCGCCAAGCAGGCGGTCGCAGACGACCAGAAGCCACGACACGTCAACATTGGTCGGAATTGCAACGGTCGATAGCCAGACGGCGTATGTGACGACCAGACTGGCCAGCAGCAGCGGAGCACCCGCTACGCCCACAAAGGGCGAGAAGCGGTTGGCGCCGGGCAGCAGTTCACTGAGGGATCGCGCGCTAGAGACCACGAAACACCCACCGCCCGAGGACGACATAGTTGATGACCGGCACGGCAATGCAGGTGAGCAGGATCGGGATTGCGGCAGGGACGCCGAGCATCTGGGTCAAAAGCCCCGGCAGGGCGATCGCGACGGCGAGGCCGGAAGCGGTGAGCAGGAGGAAGCGGGGCAATTCCATAGCGTGGCTGCCGCCCGAGGTGAACGTGAAATATTTATGCCCGGTGTAGGAGAACAGCGCGGCAACGGCGTAGGCCGCAAACGATGTGAGCGCGGCCGGCAGGGCCGCCGTTGCCTGTCCACGCGACAGCAGAAAAGCGCAAACGGCGTAGATCAGCGTCGACGCGATGCCAATCAGCGCAAAGCGCGATAGTCGACGATACGAGCCGGTGCCCATGACGCGGTCAAGCTGCCAATTTCTCGTCGAGGCGAGCGGTTTCGACGGCGCTGTCCTTGCGGAATACCGCCAGCAGCGAAACCCCGAAGGGCAAGCTTGCATTTGGTATGATGCGGCCTTCCGCCGAAAACACTGCCTTCATCGCCGCATTCAGTGGTTTTGGCGGCGTGGCATGGCCGGCTGGCAAGGCCGACTTGCGCAACCTGTCCACCAGTCGTGCCAGCGCCGCTACGGGGAAGAGCGCGGCATTTGTGTAGCTCAGCCGGTCGATCGCGAAACCAGCCCTTTCGATTCGTTCACGCAGCAGATTGCGTGAATAGCGCCGCATATGATGCAGCCCCACATCATGCGTGCTCCACAACCATTGGTGTGCGGGCACAGTGAGGACGACGCTGCCGCCCGGTTTCAGCACTTGGCGGATCGCGGCAAGCGACGCCTCGTCTTCGGCGACATGCTCCAGCACGTCGAACAGGCAGACGAGGTCGCAGCTTTGCGGCGCGACAGGAATGTTGTCCGGCAGATGTCCGGCGAGGAAGTCGCGGCCGGTCTTTTCCCAGGCAATCCTGCGCGCGAGATCGCTCATCTCGATTGCCGTCACTGCGCCGAACTGCTCCAGCATCCGGATGTTGCCGCCGGTGCCGGCGCCGATCTCTACGATGCGCGCGTTTTCAGGCAGGCCGATGCTGCGAATGACCGCCTCGGCGATGGCGCGACGCCCGCAGAACCACCAATGCTCGTCTTCGGTGGCGGCCATCTGTCGGTAGGCGTCGATCTCCATCAGCTCATTCCCTCATATTTGCGGCGCACGATGTAGATCGGACGCTGCTTGATCTCGGCGTAGACCCTGCCGAGGTATTGTCCGATGATGCCGATGCCGAGTAACTGGATGCCGCCAAGGAAAAGAACACTGACCAGCAGGGAGGCGTAGCCGGGCACATCAACGCCAAAGATCATTGTCTTGGCGACGATCAGCAGGCCGTAGAGGAACGACAGCGCGGAAATCGTCGCGCCGACATAGGTCCAGATTTCAAGCGGAGCGGTGGAGAAGCTGGTGATGCCTTCGAGCGCGAAGTTCCACAGCTTCCAGCCGGAGAATTTCGACTGGCCGGCGATGCGCTGATCGCGGACATATTCGACGCTTGCGGTGCGGAACCCGACCCAGGCGAACAGGCCCTTCATGAAACGACGGCGTTCGGGCAAAGACCGCAGCGCCTGGATGACCTGGCGGTCGATCAAACGGAAGTCGCCGACATCGTGCGGGATCTTCTGCTGCGCGATCCAGTTGTGAACGCGGTAGAACATCGAGGCGGAGCGCTGCTTGAGAAAGCTGTCGCTCGACCGATTGGCTCGCTTGGCCAGAACAACCTCAAAACCCTCGCGCCACTTTTCCACAAGCAGCGGAATGACATGCGGCGGATCCTGCATATCGACATCCATCGGAATCGCTGCATCGGCATCGCAGCTGTCGAGCCCCGCGGTCATCGCGGCTTCCTTGCCGAAATTGCGTGAAAGGTCGATTACGTGGATGCGTGGATCGGTTTGTTGGGCTTCGATCAGCTTTTCGAGCGTCGTATCGCTGCTGCCGTCGTTGACGAAGATGAACTCGAGGGCAACGCCTTTGTCCTTCAGCGGCGCGGTGCTTTCGCATACCGCCTTCAGGAATGGAGCAATTGCGCCTTCCTCATTGTGGACAGGCACGATCAGGGCAATCGTTGCGCCGCCGCTGCCCGGACGTGCGATGCGGTCAGCTGCCGGCCGATCGATGTTTAGGAATGGCGCATTCATTTGTTTGCCGAGCCCGCAGATCAGGCCCGACAATAGAAAGACTGGGTTAAGATGACTTTAAGGAATGTCCCGGGATTTCACAGTTTCCTGAGCGCCACTTCCTCGACCAGATGGTTGGCGCCCTTGCGCAGGATGAGATCGGCACGGGCGCGGGTCGGCAATATATTCTCGCGCAGATTCTTCAGGTTGATGTTGGTCCACAGGCCCTCGGCGATGGCGCGGGCCGCATCCTCGGAAAGTTGCGAATAGCGGTGGAAGAAGGAGGCCGGGTCGCGGAAGGCGGTTTCGCGCAGCCGCATGAAGCGGGCGATATACCAGTGATGGATCAGCGCCTCCTCGGCATCGATATAGATGGCGAAGTCGAAGAAATCCGACAGGAAAGGCACGATCTTGCCGTCCTTGGGCAGCTTGCCCGGCTGCAGGACATTAATGCCTTCGAAGATCAGGATGTCGGGCCGGTCGATGGTCTGGAACTCGCCCGGAATGACGTCATAGGTCAGGTGCGAATAGACCGGCGCGCGGACGTTGCGCTGCGCCGATTTGATGCCAGACAGGAAGCGCAGCAGCGCGCCGACGTCGTAGCTGTCCGGAAAGCCCTTGCGCTCCATCAAATTGTTGCGGCGCAGGATTTCGTTCGGCAGCAGGAAACCGTCGGTGGTGACCAGGTCGACCTTGGGACTCGACGGCCAGCGCGCCAGCAGCTCCTTTAGCACGCGCGCCGTGGTCGATTTGCCGACCGCCACGGAACCTGCAATGCCGATGATGAACGGTGTCTTGGCCGCGTCCAGCGCGTTGAAGAAGGCCTGGCGTTGCCTGAACAGGAGTTGACTGGCTTCGACATGAGCCGACAACAGCCGTGACATCGAAAGATAGATGCGCTCGACCTCGTGGAGATCGACCGGATCGTTCAGCGACCGCAGACGACGGACCTCGTCCTCGGTGAGCGTCATCGGCGTATCGGCGCGGAACCGCGACCATTGCTCGGCCGAGAAGAAACGATAGGGTGAATACTTCTCGGTAGGAGCGAGCTGGTCCATCGAGTTCCTCCGCAGCGATCAGCCCCGGTCCAGCCGAGACGCCTTTTCGGCGATGCCCGAACGACCGGTGCGGCGTTCAAGCTCGTTGAGCACATCGCTCAGCGGAATGTCCGCTATGCCGAGAACGACAAGCCAATGATAAATGAGATCGGCGCTTTCCGAAACAAGCGCGGCCCTATCGGCGCTGACGGCTGCGATCACCGTTTCGACTGCCTCTTCGCCGAGTTTCTGCGCTGCCTTGCTCATGCCACGCTGAAAGAGCTTGGCCGTCCACGAATCCGGATCGCCGGAACGTGCGCGTTCGCCAATAATCTTCTCCAGATCGGAGAGCGAGAACTCGGTCATGACGGCGTTTACAGCCTCTTCTTAGCCGGAAAGGCTCTAGGACCGATTACCCGGCGAGTCCAGCCGCATCGGCAGTCCGGCCTGAGCCATGTGCAGCTTGGCTTCGGCGATGCTGTAGGTGCCGAAATGGAAGATCGACGCCGCCAGCACCGCGCCGGCATGGCCGTCGCGAATGCCTTCGACAAGGTGGTCGAGCGTGCCGACGCCACCGGAAGCGATGACCGGCACGCGTACGGCATCGGCGACCGCGCGGGTAAGGGCTATGTCGTAGCCGGCCTTGGTGCCGTCGCGGTCCATCGATGTTAGCAGGATCTCGCCGGCGCCGAGATCGACCACTCGCCGAGCGAACTCGACGGCGTCGATGCCGGTCTTCTCGCGGCCGCCATGGGTGAATATCTCCCAGCGATCAGCCTCGCTCGCAGCGGACACTTTCTTGGCATCGATGGCGACGACGATGCACTGGTTGCCGAATTTGTCGGCAGCCTCGGCGACAAAATTTGGGGTCTTCACCGCCGCCGTGTTGATCGACACCTTGTCGGCGCCGGCCAGTAGCAGCTTCCTGATGTCGGCGACCTGACGGACGCCACCGCCAACGGTCAGCGGCATGAAACATTGTTCGGCGGTGCGGGCGATGACATCGAAAATGGTCTCGCGGTTTTCCGACGAGGCGGTGATGTCGAGAAAGCAGAGCTCGTCGGCGCCGGCCGCGTCATAGGCTTTTGCCGCTTCGACGGGATCGCCGGCATCGACCAGGTCGACGAAATTGACGCCCTTGACGACACGGCCGTTCTTGACGTCGAGACAGGGGATGACGCGGGCTTTCAGCATCAGATCCTCTCGATCGCCGCAAGAAAGTCGACAAGCAGCTGGCCGACGACGGGCGGAACTTCGGACTGGGAATCAAAGGCCGGGTCGTAGGCCGAGAGCGTCACGCCGACGATTGGGATTGACCTGGCCAGTCCGCAGGCAAGCTGCCGTAGCTGTTCCGGACTCGGGCCGCCCGGGTGCGCGTAGCGGTTCACCTGCAACACATCCGGATCGAGGACATCCAGGTCGAGATGCAGATGCGCCCGCACAGTCCCTGTCGCCGTGAGCTTTCCGATCATATCGAGTGCACCGGCACATTCGGTGCGCACGATCGGCAAAGTTTCCAGCAGTCGCTTTTCGTCGGGATCGAGGTCGCGGGCATCGACCAGCATGCAGCGCGCAGGGTCTATCGGCCGGAACCCCGGAATTGCTGCCGCCATCGGATGCCAGCAGAGCCCGAGCGTCGCCGCCAGCGCCATGCCGTCGAGAAAGCCGTAGGAGGACGTCTCCGGCGTGTTGAGATCGCCATGCTGGTCGATCCAGATGATCGAATCCGCAACTTCACCGGCGACCGCACCGGCGGCGGTCAGGCAATTTCCAGCAAGGATAATGGGGAAGCGTCCTCCATCGCGGGCGAGGTTAACCTTGGTCGCGACGGCGTTGCAGACGGCGAAGCCGGTTGCAATTTCGCGCCCCTGCTCGTCTCCGACCTTGCCGATATCTTCGACGGCGACGTCATGGCCAGCCACGGTCAGGGCTTCGACCAGCCCACCGCCGATGAAGGCGTCCGGCCCCTGGCCGCACCCTTCGTGATAGTGCCCGCTGTCGTAGGGAGCAACGATAATCGAGACCTTCACGTTTCACACCCCTGCCATCGGTTTGCCACGCAGGATCGCCAATGCCTCGGCCGGGTCGATGCGGCCGTCGTAGAGGGCGCGTCCGGAGATCGCGCCTTCGAGCTTGCGGGCATCGGGCATGGTCATGCGCACGATGTCGGCGATCGAGGCGAGCCCGCCCGAGGCGATAACCGGGATCGACACCGCGTCGGCGAGATCGATGGTGGCGTCCCAGTTGATGCCGGTCAGCACACCGTCGCGGTCGATATCGGTGTAGATGATGGCGGCGACGCCGGCACCCTCGAATTTCCTCGCCAGTTCAATGACGCCGAGGCTCGAGGCTTCAGCCCAGCCTTCGACCGCGACCTTGCCGCCCTTGGCGTCGATGCCGACGGCGATCTTGCCCGGGAATGCCTTGCAGGCCTGCCTGACCAGATCCGGATCGCGCACCGCCACGGTGCCAAGAATGACGCGGGCCAGCCCACGGTCGAGCCAGTCCTCGATCTGCGCCAGGGTGCGGATGCCGCCGCCGAGCTGCACCGGATTGCTCGTCGCCTTCAGGATGGCGCCGACCGCGGCGCTGTTGACGCTCTGGCCCTTGAAGGCGCCGTTGAGGTCGACGACGTGCAACCATTCGAAGCCCTGCTCTTCGAAGGCGCGCGCCTGAGCGGCGGGATCGTCATTGTAGATGGTGGCGGTCGCCATGTCGCCATGCCTGAGGCGCACGCATTTGCCGTCCTTGAGGTCTATCGCCGGAAACAGAAACACCTTCAGGCGCCTTCGACGATGACAAAGTGGCCGGTCGAGCCGGCGAGCCTGTACTTCAAGGCCTCCTGGTATTCAGGCGAGCCGTAGCATTCCAGCGCCTTTTCATAGGATTCGAATTCCACCAGCACGTGGCGATTGCCTGCCGGTCCTTCCGGGCTGGTGTACCGCCCGGCGCGCACCGGGAACTTCGCGCCGTATTTCGCGAAAGCCGCGGCATTGGCCTCGATGTACTGCTTGTAGATCTCGGGATCGTGGACATCGACCATTGCCATCCAATAGCCCTTCTTGCTCATGGTTCAGGGCCTCCAGCCTAGGAAATTGGTGATCAGCGCCAGGCCCAGCGCCTGGCTCTTCTCGGGGTGGAATTGCGTTCCGGCTAGGTTGTCGCGGGCGACAGCGGCCGTTACCGGGCCGCCATAGTCGGCAACCGCCAGCACCTCATCCTCCTTCCGTGCATCGAGATGGTAGGAGTGGACGAAATAGGCGTGCAGTCCCTTGCCACCCGTCGCAATGCCGGAAAACAGCGGATGCTTGCGCTTCAGATCAATCGTGTTCCAGCCGATCTGCGGGATCTTCAGTGTCGGATCGGCCGGCGTGATCTCCTTGACGTCGCCGGCGACCCAGCCAAAGCCCTTTGTGACGATCTTTTCCAGGCCTCGCTCCGACATCAGCTGCATGCCGACGCAGATGCCGAGGAACGGCCGAGCCTTGGCGATCGCCACCTCCTCGACCGCTTCCCACATGCCGGCGACCGCACGCAGTCCAGCGGCGCAATCGGCATAGGCACCGACGCCGGGCAGGACGATGCGGTCGGCGGTCCTGACCCGCTCGGCATCGGCGGTGAGTTCGATCGCGGCGGCAATGCCGGCTTCATGCGCGGCACGCTCGAAGGCCTTGGTGGCCGAGCGCAGATTGCCCGACCCATAATCGATGATCGCCACCCTCATCTCAGGGCTTTCCCGGAATATGGTTCAGCCCCAGCGCCAGGCCCATCTGCGCCGACCGGGCATGTGCTGCGTCTGGGACGATGCGTTGCACCGTCGGTTGTTCATCCGACTGAGCATCGGCTTCCAATGCATAGCGGACGTCTGCGTCGTCGAGCCTGTCGGCCTCGACCACGCCCCATTCATGCCAGCCGCGACGGCGCAGGCCTGCGATCCGCAAGCCCTGCCCTTCCAGTCCGACAAAGAGCATGACAAGCAGGGATAAAAGCGAGCCGGCTGTTTCCAGGTCCAGCCTTTCGCCCAGCATCGAGAGCAGGCCCATGGCGACAAACGCCAATGCCGCCTCGACCCACAGCCGGTGCCAGGCCAGCCACAGCGGCGGCACCAAGAAGCCGAGCCAGGCAAAGCCGTCACGGATAAAGGTAGTGTCCACGCTTTCGCTGCGGCCTGGCGGCTCCATCACGACATAGATGGCCATGACGCTATCCTTTCAGGGATCCCTTGGTGGAGGGAACCGCGTCCGGCTGGCGCGGGTCGCGCTCAAGCGCCGAACGCAGCGCACGCGCCACGGCCTTGAAGCAGGTCTCGGCGACGTGGTGGTTGTTGGCGCCGTAATGATTGGTGACATGCAGCGTGATGCCGGCATTCTGCGCCAGCGCGTGGAAGAATTCGCGCACCAGCTCGGTGTCGAACGTACCGATCTTCGGCGACGAGAATGAAACATTCCAGACCAGAAAAGGCCGCCCGGAGACATCGATTGCCGCCCGCGTCAGTGTCTCGTCCATGGCGAGATCGATCGAGGCGTAGCGCATGATGCCGCGCCGCTCGCCCAATGCCTTGGCCAGCGCCTGGCCGAGCGCAATGCCCGTATCCTCGACCGTGTGGTGGTCGTCTATGTGCAGGTCGCCCTTGGCCTTCACGGTCATGTCGATCAGCGAATGGCGCGACAACTGGTCCAGCATATGGTCGAAGAAGCCGACGCCGGTCGAAATGTCGGATTTGCCCGAGCCGTCGACCTGAACCGATACGGCGATGTCGGTTTCCCTGGTCTTGCGGCTTATCTCGGCGGAACGGGGCGCCATGACCTCATCCTTGTCTCAGATTTTGCACGATTCAGGCGTTCACATGCCTGAAAACGAAAGCCTTCTAGCAGCATGATCCGGCGATTGCCAGTTACCGCTGCGGAGCCCGATCCGACCCGGTGGATGGCCGGTTTGCAATCATCCGGCCTATACATACATATGGCCGATCAAGTCACTCGTAACGCGCCGATCGCCTCGATGGGATCGGTGCTTATCGGAGCAGAAAATGTCGAATGAACTGACCATGCATGCCACGACCATCCTGACCGTGCGCAAGGGCGGCAAGGTGGTGATCGCCGGCGACGGCCAGGTCAGCCTCGGCCAGACGATCATGAAAGGCAACGCCAAGAAGGTGCGCCGCATCGGCAAGGGCGGCAACGTCATCGCCGGTTTCGCCGGCGCCACCGCCGATGCCTTCACTCTGCTCGAGCGGCTTGAAGCCAAGCTCGAACAATATCCCGACCAGCTGACACGCGCCTGCGTCGAGCTTGCCAAGGACTGGCGGACCGACCGCTATTTGCGGCGGCTGGAAGCGATGATGCTGGTGGCCGACAAGTCGGTGTCGCTGGCGCTGACCGGCACCGGCGACGTGCTGGAGCCCGAATTTGGCGTCATGGCCATCGGCTCGGGCGGCAATTACGCGCTGGCAGCGGCACGCGCGCTGGTGGACAGCGACAAGGGCGCAGAGGAGATCGCCCGCAAGGCGATGCAGATCGCGTCAGACATTTGCGTCTACACCAACAACAACTTCGTCGTCGAAACCCTCGATGCCGCCTGAGCGGAGCCTCCGCTATGGTTTTCGGCCGGTGACCGAGAGGGACCTGCCGATGATCGCCGGCTGGCTTGCCGAGCCGCATGTCGCCGAATGGTGGAACGACCCAGAGACCGAGATTGCGGAGATCCGCGAGCATATCGACAGCATTTCGGTCGAGCCGCTGATTATCGAGCTCGACGGAAAGCCCATCGGCTATTTGCAGAGCTACGATCCGCATCTGGAGGACGGCCATCCCTATAGCGACCAGCCGTTCGGCACGCTCGGCATCGATCTGTCGATCGGCGTGCCGGAGCTTGTCGGGGTCGGCCACGGCTCGGCGATCGTCCGGCAGTTCGTCGAGCAGCTTTTCGAGGAAGGTACGCCGCGCGTCATCATCGACCCGGACCCCGCCAATGCACGGGCTATCCGTGCCTATGAAAAGGCCGGTTTCACGGCTATCGATCGCAGGAAGTCGGAATATGGCGATGCCGTGCTGATGGCGATTGATGCCCCAGAGGGTGATGCCGGACAGGGTGACGCAGAAGAGGGGCAATAGCAGCATGAGCGTATCCAGCGACAAAACCGTCTCGGCCTACTACGACAGTTGGCGAATGGGGCTTCTGCTGGTTCTCGGCCTGGTCATCTTCCAGGCCGGGGTCCTTTACGGCATGGGGCGGACGCCGATCTGTACCTGCGGCTATGTCAAGCTGTGGCACGGCATCGTGCAAAGCTCGGAGAATTCCCAGCATATTTCCGACTGGTACAGCTTCTCGCACATCATTCACGGTTTCCTGTTCTATGCGCTGGCGTGGTTCCTTTTCCCGCGCTCGCCGATCGGGCTCAGGCTGGCCTTTGCGGTGGTCGTAGAGGGTGGCTGGGAGCTCCTCGAGAACAGCCCTTTCATCATCGATCGCTATCGCGCCGGCACGATCTCGCTCGACTATTATGGCGACAGCATCATCAATTCGGTGTCGGACACGCTGGCCATGGTGCTGGGGTTTGTCATGGCGCGAAGGCTTCCTATATGGGTGGTCGTAACCCTCGCCCTCATCTTCGAATTCGGTGTCGGCTATCTCATCCGGGACAATCTGACACTCAACGTGATCATGCTGCTGCATCCGTTCGAGTCCATTCGGCAGTGGCAAAGTGGAATTTAGTGACATGAGCACCTTCTCTCCTCGCGAAATCGTTTCGGAACTCGACCGCTTCATCATCGGCCAGAAAGACGCCAAGCGTGCCGTGGCGATTGCCTTGCGCAACCGCTGGCGCCGCCAGCAGCTCGAGGGCCAGATGCGCGAAGAGGTGATGCCGAAGAATATCCTGATGATCGGCCCGACCGGCGTCGGCAAGACCGAGATTTCGCGCCGCCTGGCACGCCTTGCCGGTGCGCCTTTCGTCAAGGTCGAAGCCACCAAGTTCACCGAGGTCGGTTATGTCGGCCGCGATGTCGAGCAGATCATCCGCGACCTGGTCGAGATCGCCATCGGGCTGGTGCGCGAGAAGATGCGCGAGGACGTCAAGGCACGTGCCCACATCAACGCCGAGGAACGCGTGCTCGAAGCGCTCGTCGGCAAGACGGCGAGCCCGGCCACCCGCGACAGTTTCCGCAAGAAGCTGCGCGACGGCGAGCTCGACGACAAGGAGATCGAGATCGAAGTGGCCGATACCGGCAATGGCGGCATGCCCGGTTTCGAGATCCCCGGTATGCCGGGCGCCAATATCGGCGTGCTCAACATCAATGACATGCTGTCGAAGGCGATGGGCGGCAAGAAGACCAAGTTGCGCAAGACGACCGTCAAGGAGTCCTACGGGCTGTTGATCAGCGACGAGTCCGACAAGCTGCTCGATCAGGACGAAGTGGTGCGCAGGGCACTCGAATCGACCGAGAATGACGGCATTGTCTTCCTTGACGAGATCGACAAGATCGCCTCGCGCGAAGGCGGCATCGGTGCCGGTGTTTCGCGTGAAGGTGTGCAGCGCGACCTGCTGCCGCTGGTCGAAGGCACCACGGTTGCGACCAAATACGGACCGGTGAAGACCGACCACATCCTGTTCATCGCCTCGGGTGCGTTCCACGTCGCTAAGCCCTCCGATCTGCTGCCGGAATTGCAGGGCCGCCTGCCGATCCGCGTCGAGCTGCGGGCGCTGGAGAAGGGCGATTTCGTCCGCATCCTCACCGAGACGGAAGCCAGCCTGATCAAGCAGTATATCGCGCTGATGAAGACCGAAGGCGTCGATCTGGTCTTCACCGACGACGCCATCGATTCGTTGGCCGGCATCGCCGTGGACCTCAACGCCAGCGTCGAGAATATTGGCGCCAGGCGGCTGCAGACGGTGATGGAACGGGTGCTGGACGATATCTCCTATGACGCGCCGGACCGCAACGGCACCTCGGTGACCATCGATGCCGCCTATGTCGAGAAGCATGTCGGCGACCTCTCCAGAAACACGGACTTGTCGCGTTTCATCCTGTAGGAGACGCTTCATTCTCGAAGAGGGTCGGGGAATTGCTCCCGGCCTCCCCAATTTGGCCCAGCATTCCCGATGTGTGGCCAAATGGAAGCATCCGGCAAGCTTTCGTCCCGTCGGGTGCAGGCGTCTCTCGACTCCCGGTGGAGCATTACCTAGTTTGCCGGCGACTATTTGGGCGGCGGCGCATGAAAAAACTGATCCTCGTCATTTTGGGGCTGACGCTGGCGGCAGCCATGTTCGCCGCGCAAGCGGCAACGATGGTGCCGCCGGGCAACCGCAACACCGAGCAGCCCGACATACCGGGCGCTTCGAGCCGGCGCACCCAGGCGACCAACACCACCTTCCAGGCGAAATACCGCAAAGTCTTTGCGCTGCTCCAGAATGATGCCGAGCTGCGCGGCAAGATCAAGCAGGCAGCCGCGGCCTATGGCATCGACCCAATGCATATCGTCGGCGCCATCGTCGGCGAGCACACCTACAATGTCGATGCCTACGACCGGCTGCAGACCTACTACGTCAAGGCGATTTCGTATCTGTCGAGCAAGCTCTCCTTTGCCTATGATGGCGAGGACATCTCCGATTTCGTGCAGCGGCCGCAATTTGCGAAATGCGCAGGGAAGTCCGACAGCTACGATCTGTGGGAGTGCCGCGAACAGGTGTGGAACCGGTCGTTCCGCGGCAAGACCGTCGACGGCGAGAGCTTTCCCAACGACCGCTTAGGCGCCACTTTCTTCCAGCCTTATTATGCCGGCCAGACTTTTGGCCTTGGCCAGCTCAATCCGCTGACGGCGCTGCAAATGAGCGACCTCGTGCACAAGGTTTCCGGCCTGCCGGAACTCGACGTCGGCGATCCCAACGCGGTCTACAAGACCATCATGGATCCTGACCTGACACTGCCTTATGTCGCAGCAACAATCCGGAAATCGATCGACGCCTATAGAAGCATTGCCGGCTTCGACATCTCAGGCAATCCCGGCATCACGTCGACGCTCTACAATGTCGGCAACCCCGAACAGCGCGCCTATGCGCTGAAGGCCGAGAACGACAAGCGCCGCGCTGCGGGCGAGCCGGAAAAACTGCCCGAGGAAAATTACTATGGCTGGCTGGTCAACGACAAGCTGCCGGAGCTGAAGGCGCTGTTCTAGCCGAACGCGCTCGGCCAATTATCCACGCGGCGGATCAAGCCGCCAGCAGCGACTTTAACTTGATGGTCTGCGAGCCTAGCGCTTCCGGCGCCGGCCTTGCCTGCTTCGCAATCAGCATCTCGGCCAGCCTTATGTCGCGGGCGACCGCGTTGCCGGGGCCGATGCCGCTTGCCGCAACCAGCCTGCCGTCCTCGGCGAGGTGGAACAGGATGAAGGCGCCGTCGCCGAGGTCGCGGCGCACGATGCTGCGGCCTTCGTCCGACAGGCCGGCGATCTGCAAGGTCAGGCCGTACTGATCCGACCAGAACCACGGCACCGCCGCATGGGACTCGCCGGCGCCAAGCATATTCCTGGCGGCAAGCGCGCCCTGCTCCTGTGCATTGCGCCAGGCTTCCAGCCGCACGCGCCGGCCGCCATAGACGGCGAGCGGAAACGAACAGCAATCGCCGGCGGCAAAGATATCCCGGTCGCTGGTGCGAAGCTCGGCGTCGACGGCGATACCATTGTCGACGGTCAGCCCCGCCTCCGCGGCAAGTCCGGTCACCGGCACGGCGCCGATGCCGATCACGGCAAGATCGGCGACAATGTCGTGTCCACCGGCGAGCGCGATGCGCACTTCGGCGCCATCATCGGCAATGGCGGCGATGCCCTCGCCGCACAGGATTTTCACGCCTTCGGCTTCATGCGCCTGATGGATGACCTCAGCGATCTCGGCCGGCACGCCGCGCATCAAGATGCGCGGCTGCGCCTCGATAACTGTGACCGCCGCACCCAGTCTGCGTGCCGCCGCGGCAAGCTCAAGCCCGATGAAGCCGCCGCCAATGATGGCGATGCGATTTCCGGCGCTGAGATGGGCGCGAATGGCCAGCGCGTCGTTGAAGGTCCGGAGGTAGACGCAGCGCCCGCCAAGGCCCGGCATCGGCAGCTTGCGCGGCACCGAACCGGTCGCCAGCAGGAGCTTGTCGTAGGCCAGGACGGAACCGTCCGAGAGGCGCACGACATGCGCCTCTCGGACGATCGCCACCGCCTGGACCGAATGGATATGCCTGATCGATCTTTCGGCCAGGACCGCCTCACTGGCGATCGCCTTGAGCAGGGGCGCGTCGGCGACCATCGCGTCTTTCGACAGCGGCGGCCGCTCATAGGGAAGATGCGGCTCGTCGCCGACCAGCGTCACCGGGCCATCATAGCCGAGCTCGCGCAGCGCAAGGGCGGCGCGCCCGCCGCATTCGCCGGCGCCAATGATGACCATTCCCTTCGTCATCATCAACCAATCCGGACAAGGACTTTGCCGGCGTCGACTTTGACCGGATAAGTTCTTAGATCGACGCAGACCGGCGCGCCCCTGGCAGCCCCTGTCTTGTAGTTGAAGCGGCCATTGTGCTTCGGGCACTCGATGATGTCGTCCATGACCAGCCCGTCGGCCAGATGCACCTTCTCATGCGTGCAAAGCCCGTCGGTGGCGAAATACTCGTCGTCGGGGCTGCGATAGATGGCAAAGGTGCGGCCGCCATGGTCGAAGCGCATCACGTCCTCTTCGTCGATGTCCTCGGCGTCACAGGCCTCGACCCAGTCGCTCATCTACGGCTCCCCCAATACTTGGCACCCTCGGCATGGGCTTGTCATTCGGCAGCCACCGCAGCGGTAGCGTTGTCGTTGTGGAAGTCCTCGCGATAGGGCCTCGCCGTCGGCGGCAGTTCGCGCTTGATGAAATAATCCTCATTGCGCAGCTGGCGCAGGAAAGCCGGTATCATCTCGCGGTAGCCCGCCAGGATGGACGATGTCGGCGCCGGCAGATCGTGCTTGATCAGTTCGTGCAGCCTGGGCAGCGCGTGATAGGGCACCATGGGAAACATGTGATGCTCGACATGGTAGTTCATGTTCCAGTAGATGAAGCGGCTTATCGGGTTCATGTAAACGGTGCGGCTGTTGAGCCGGTGATCGGTGACGTTTTCAGCCAGGCCGCCATGCTGCAGCAGGCCGACCATGACATGGTGCCACGCGCCGTAAAGCCTGGGCAGCCCGACAAGCATCAGCGGCAGGAACGAGCCGGTATAGAGCGCCAGCGCAATGGTCGCGGCATAGATTGTCGTCCAGATGCGGGCAATGCGAATTGCCTTCGGCTGCTCCTGGTCGGGAATGAAGGTTCTTTCGGCCGGACTGACGATACCGGCTGCATTGCGCAGCATGTCGCTCATCGCGTGCCAGGCGTCGAGAATGCCGACGAAGTTGAGCACCACGCGCAGCAGATCGGGCGGACGCATCACCGATATCTCCGGATCGCGGCCGACCATGATGGTATCGGTATGGTGGCGCGTATGGCTCCAGCGCCAGGTCACGGGATTGCGCATGATCATGAAGCAGGCGATCTGATAGACCACATCGTTCATCCACTGCGTCCTGAAGGCGGTGCCGTGGCCGCATTCGTGCCAGCGTGAATCGGTGGAGGAACCGTAGAGGACGCCATAGACGAAGAAGAACGGCACGCACCACCAGCTGCCCCAGAACCAGGCGGCGCCGGCGCCGCTGAGGATCATGGTGCCGAGCCAGATGATGGTATCGCGGATCGCCGGGCCGTCGGAGCGCTGCATCAGCTCCTTCATCTCCTTGCGCGGCACGTCGGTGTGATACCACTCGGCCGCCGCCAGCCCGCTCTCGACGGCAAGCTTCGCGTCGCGGCCGATCAGGCTGTAGTCGCGTCGGGACGCCGCTGCGGAGCTCGTATTCCCGGTTCGGAGTCCAATATCCACCATGGCGGAGGCCTCGATCATATTCGGTCAGCGTTCAAAATAACGCCGAGCCCTGATAGGCTCAATATCACAAAGATAGTTTCTATCATTTTCCATCAGAATGGTGTAAAAGGGCCAAACAGTGGAATGAGGCAGCGATGGCGAAACGGCCGACGATCACCGACCTGGCGCGCATTTCGGGGGTCAGCGTTGCCACCGTCGACCGGGTGCTGAACAACCGCTTGCCGGTGCGCGAAGAAACCGCGCGCCGCGTCTATGAGGCCGCGACCAGCATCGGCTATCACGCAGCCGGATTGATCAAGCAGCGGATGCGCCATGAATTGCCCGAATACCGGCTCGGGTTCCTGCTGTTGAGACGGGAGGACGTCTTCTACAGTGAATTTGCCCGCGAGCTTGAACTGGCGGTATCGCAGTCGCCGCGCTTTCGCGGCGTGGCCACCATCGACTTCGCCGCTTCGCTGGCGCCGGACGAGATCGTCGAGCGGATGCGCAAGCTGGCCGCCAAATCCAGGGCCGTCGCCCTGGTCGGGCCTGATCACCCGACGCTGACGGTCGCCGTCGAGGCTCTCAAAGCCAATGGCGTACCGGTGTTCTCCCTGCTTTCCGACTTTGCGTCCGGTATTCGCGAGGGCTATGTTGGCCTGGACAATCGCAAGGTCGGCCGCACCGCTGCCTGGATGATCTCGAAGGCCGCGAAGAGACCTGGCAAGGTTGCCCTCTTCGTCGGCAGCCATCGCTTCCATGGCCATGAGCTTCGCGAGATCGGTTTTCGCTCCTTCTTTCGCGAGCAGGCGCCGGAATTCACTCTCCTCGAGACGTTGGTCAATCTGGAAGCGAACCAGATCACGCATGATGCAATGATCGAGCTTCTGGCCCGCCACCCTGATCTCGCCGGTTGCTATGTCGCCGGTGGCGGCATGGAAGGCGCGATCTCGGCGCTGAGGGAGGCAAAGCCGGCTGAGATGCCGGCGGTCGTCTGCAACGAGATCACGCCCGACTCCCGCGCGGCGCTGGCAGATAATTTCCTGACCATGGTGATCTCGACGCCACTGGCGGCGCTTTGCCGCGAGCTTGTCGGGCTGATGGCGCATGCCATCGAGACCGGCGCTGCGAATGCGCCGGGCCAGACCTTTCTGCCCTTCGACATTTATCTGCCGGAAAACATCTGACGTCGCGGTCATCGGCGGCAGACATGATGTAATCTATCAGAACGCTTTCAGGCCTGGCTTGCGTTAGCGTCCGTCTAAAAGCGCTCGAAATGCCGAAAATCCATTCCTCATGGCGAAATCTCGCTTGACGCCCAAGCGAAATGGAATAAATATTTCACCAACTGAGAATTTTGGTTCTTTCGTTCCGGAAGATCTGTTTCAGGCAAATGCCTCCGGAACTAAAAATGGCAATCGGGAGAGAATTCCCTGCGAGATCGGGGATTCCGGGTAGATCGGTGCAGCCGGACACCAATGTGGAGGAGAAATAAAATGAAAAAACTGCTTTTGGGCGTCGCGTTCGCGGCGCTGATGAGTTCGTCCGCCTTTGCTGCCAAGATCGGCGTGTCGATGGCGTTGTTCGACGACAATTTTCTCACCGTGCTGCGCAACGGCATGATTGAACAGGCCAAGGGCATGGACGGCGTCGAGCTGCAGGTGGAGGATGCGCAGAACGACGTCGCCAAGCAACTCGACCAGATCAAGAACTTCGCCGCCTCAGGCGTCGACGCCATCATCGTCAACCCGGTCGACACCTCGGCGACTCAGGCGATGTCGGACGCAGCCGCCGCTGCCAAGATTCCACTGGTCTATGTCAATCGCGAGCCGGTCAACGTCGACACGCTGCCCGAAAACCAGGCCTTCGTCGCCTCGAACGAAGCCGATTCCGGCACGCTCGAGACCAAGGAGGTCTGCCGCCTGTTCAAGGAGGCCGGCAAGACTGAAGCCAACGTCTATGTGATCATGGGCGAGCTGTCGAATCAGGCAGCGGTGCAGCGCACCAAGGACATTGACGACGTGATCGCCACGCCGGAGTGCAGCTTCATCAAGATCATCGACAAGCAGACGTCGAACTGGAAGCGCGAAGAAGCGCAGAACCTGATGACCAACTGGCTGTCGACCGGCAAGCCGTTCGACGGCGTCATCGCCAATAATGACGAAAGCGCCATCGGCGCCATCCAGGCGATGAAGGCCGCCAACATCGACATGAAGTCGGTTGTCGTCGGCGGGGTCGACGCTACCCAGGATGCGCTTGCCGCGATGCAGGCGGGCGACCTCGATGCGACGGTGTTCCAGGACGCGGCCGGCCAGGGTGCCGGCGCGCTTGACGCAGCGCTCAAGCTGGCGAAGGGCGAGAAGGTCGAGCACAAGGTCTACATCCCGTTCCAGCTGGTCACGCCGGCAAATATCGACAAGTTCCTGAAGAAGAACTGAGGCGGACCTGTCCGATACGGAGCGGCGCGCCAAAGTAAGACAGCGCCGCTCCGCTTTTTTCCCTCTCGGCCTGAACAGCGCCGAGTGGAGACCGTGGCTGACGGAGGAAGCACGATTGGCACAGACATCTCACGGCGTCGGCGGGCTCAGCTATGATGCGAAACGGCGCGCATGGCCGGCCGAATTCAACGTCTTCCTGGCGCTCGTCATCCTGGTCGGCGCTTTCGAGCTGATCGGCCGGGTTTTCCTGGGCGACAGCTTCCTGTTCAACACCCGCGACAATATCGATGCGATCTTCAACGAAGCGCGCCTGCAGATCATCATCCTGCAGGTGTCGATAGTCGGCATCATTGCCATCGGCGTGACGCAGGTGATCATTACCGGCGGCATCGACCTGTCCTCAGGTTCGATCGTCGGCGCCACGGCGATGATAGCCATGAGCTTCGCCCAGGTGGCGACCGTCAATGGCAACCCGAACCCGAAGGCGATGTTCATCGCCCAGGGCTGGACCGACCTGCCGGTGATCGTGCCCGTGCTGGTCGCGATCGGCTGCGGCCTGCTTGCCGGCCTGGTCAACGGCGCTTTGATCGCCTACACGCGCATCCCGCCGTTCATCGCCACGCTCGGCATGATGGTCACCGCGCGCGGCATCGCCAAATGGTGGTCAAAGGGGCAGCCGATCTCGTTTCCGACCGAGAGTTTCGCCGCCATCGGCAAGGGGCTGATGCCGGTCATCATTTTCATATCGCTCGCAGTGCTGTTCCAGCTGATCCTGAGTTACACCAAATATGGCAAGCACTGCTATGCAATCGGCTCCAATGAGGACGCCGCGCGCATGTCCGGCATCAACATCGCCAACCACAAGATCCTCGTCTACGTCATTGCCGGCGTCCTCGCCGCGCTCGCCGCCGTGGTGCTGAGCTCCAAGAATCTCACCGCCCAGGCCGGCATGGGTGTAATGTACGAGCTCGACGCGATCGCCATGGCGGTTATCGGCGGCGTCTCGCTGTCGGGCGGCCGCGGTTCGATTATCGGGACAGTGATCGGCTCGCTGATCTTCGGCGTCATCATCTCCGGCTTCACCTTTCTGCGCCTCGACGCCTATTATCAGGAGATGGTCAAAGGCGTGATCATCGTCGGCGCAGTCGTTCTCGACCAGTGGCGCCAACGCCTGCGGGCAATGAGGGCTTGATCATGTCGGACATCGTCCTGAAAACCGAAAACCTGACCAAGTATTATGGCGGCGTCCATGCGCTGGAGGGTGCCGACTTCGAGCTGCGCAAGGGCGAGCATGTCGCCATCATGGGCGACAATGGCGCCGGCAAATCGACCTTCGTACGCCAGATCACCGGCGTCGAGCAGCGCACCAGCGGCAGGATGTGGTTCGACGGCAAGGAAGTGAATTTTGCCGGCCCCATCGAAGCCCGCGAGGCGGGCATCGAGACGGTGTTCCAGAACCTGGCGCTCGCCGACGACCTCGACGTGCCGTCGAACCTGTTCCTCGGCCGCGAGCGGGTGCTTTTCAATCTCGGGCCCTTCTCGATCCTCGATCGCAAGTTCATGCGCAAGGCGACCGAGGCAGCCTTGGTCCGGACAGCGGTCAAGATCCCCAATCTTTCCAACACCATCCGTCATATGTCGGGCGGCCAGCGCCAGTGCGTAGCAATTGCCAGAACCGCGACCTTTGCTTCCAAGCTCATCATCATGGATGAGCCGACGGCGGCACTCGGCGTGCAGGAGACGATGCAGGTCGAAAACATCATCCGCACGCTGAAGGAGAATGGCGAACCGCTGATCCTGATCTCTCACAACATGCGCCAGGTGTTCGACCTGGTCGACCGCATCGTCGTTTTCCGGCGCGGCCGCATCGTCGCCAATTTGCGCAAGCAGGACACCGACGGCAACGATATCGTCTCCAACATCACCGGCGCCAAGACCGGCCAGGCGGAACGTGCGGCGTAACGGACAACGCCGAGCCCCAGGCGCTAACACGCGCTC